>CAIPVD010000124.1 GCA_903868375.1 uncultured delta proteobacterium | reverse complement strand
CTTCGTCTTTACTGCTGGGACCACAGATGTTGTAGATGTAACAGATGTCAGAGGCTGTCCCTTTGCCGCTCTAAAACAACATTCTGCTTTGGTTCCATAAGATAACGGTGGTGAAGATTTGTAATCGGCCTTCGTGATAACGATGGTGCCGCTATGTTCCGTGTTATCAAGGCTGCAAGGGCCTTGTGGTGTAGATGGATACGCTGACTCGCCTTTTTTCCTCCATACACAAGTGTAAGCAATGTCTGGTGGATTTGCCTTGCCTGAACAGACGTTCTTTTTGTCGTTTCCTACCTTGGCGTCAAACCCTTCTATGCAAACGTTCATTTTCTTTAATGCTTTCTGATCGTACACGGGCCTGGCTGTTGCCGGAGTAGTCACAACCGTAGTGTTCGTCGTTTCTACCGTGGGCGGAACTACTACCTTTGCCTTCTTTACAGGTACAGGCGTAGGCGTTGTCGTTACCGTATGTTGCGTGGTTTGAACGGTTGTGTTTGTTGTGCTCGCTCCATAAGACTGTTGAGAGATGGCGATCGTGCCAAGTGTCACGATCAAGGCAACCAATAGTACTTTCTTAAACATAGTGTCTCCTTTTTTTCTTTTTTCGTTTATTACTTAAACCCACTTTCAATAGTTATTACCAACCTCCTTTCTTTTGTTCAACTTTTGCTCGCGAAGGGTATCTGATTTGCCACCGAACACAAAGTGCATATAGCCACTTTTTTCATTCTTTTTTCGCCTTCGCGTATAATGTGTTGCCATAGATGTCGTGCGATGCTGCACAATTTTCGTCAGTTTTGAAAATGTGCGCCTGTATGCCGAAAATAAAAACCAGAATAATTTCAATCGATCGATCATAGATGCCTTCGTGGCACAAATTTTGCTTCAGCGTTTCGGCATGAAGACCTTAAACACATTTTTCGCACTCGCAGCGTTCGTGATTTTGATATCGCCTCTGGCAATTCATGCGGACGAAAATCATGGCGACCCGGATATTAGCGATGTTCACAAGGTGGCGCTCGATTATGCAAGGATTCGGCCGGAAGATATATCCAACCTGCAAAAGAGAACGAGGCGAGCGGCATATCTACCTCTATTTCAAGTCGGCACGAAGCAGACATTTCAGAACAACGTTAATATCGGCATAAACGATAACGTTAGTGTTACTTCAACCGGCACGAGCATCGGGCCGCAGACCACCGACGCAAAACAATATGTCGATAACAATACCGACTTCGAGGTGAAAGCTGTGTGGCGACTGAACGAGATCATTTACAATAGCGATATGCTGAACGTTGCCGAAGAGGCAAGGGTGCAGATACGGGAACGGCGCGATCTGCTGTCCAACGTGAATCGGCTTTACTTTGAAAGGCAGCGCCTGCTCGATGAAGGTGAAGGTTCGCCTAAAAATGCATCGCTTAACCGTCACATTGCTGAAGTTACCGCCGAACTCGATGCTTTTACCGGAGGTTGGTATTCGGAACAGTTAAAAAATAGGAGGGTTTTATGAATAGATGTGCGTTTGTGTTCATTCTTTTGACGATGGCCGGGTGCGGTTCGCCGGACCTGATATCGATGCAATCGGTCGCGGCGAAGCAGCCGAAGGTAATGTCCGTTACGCCGGCTTACAAGTCGCTCGTTACGAAGGATTCTTCCGTGAACGTTAAATTCTCCATTGCGATCGATCCAGATTCCATAAACAAATATTCGTTTCTCGTTATAAAAGATTTTCAAGACATCGCTCCGACGCAAGTTAAGAAAGACCTGGACGCCGGCAAGTTGAGCGGGGTTGAAGGCGATTACAATGTAGATGATTCGATGCTTGGGGCGTCGTTCAAGCCCCTTCAGCCATTTGAAGCTGGATCTTCATATGCGGTCATCGTTTCGACCGACGTTTACACGCCCGACAATTTCCCTTTCAATCAAACGCCGGGGAGCGACGCGACGCCGTTCATAAGTACGTTCCAAGTTATGGACGAACAAACGGCGCAGGCGATATCGGCATCGGATGCCAGTGGCTCAGATGCATCGGCTTCCGATCCGGCATCATTAGACACTGGAGCTGACGATACGGGAACCACTCCAACCCAGCAGCCCGCAGTTCACAAAGTCGTTATAAATGAGATCTATTACGATGCAGTCGGTTCCGATACGAACGGAGACCTTTTCGTCGAGCTTAAGGGAGCGGCGGGCGACAGCGTTGCAGGATATAAGCTTGTCTTTGTCAACGGCGACGATGGCAAGATCACGGCTACAATTAATTTGCCATCTGGCGCAAAGATCCCAGCGAACGGGCTCTATGTAGTTGCCGATGCGATAGATGGAAATACCAAGGTCACGCATATTCCGAACGCTAACTTTATTTACGACTTCGATCCGCAAAATGGGCCGGATGCCGTGCAGCTTATCGATTCGAAGGGAAGTTTAGCGGATGCGGTTTGTTACGGTCAGGTAAAGGCAACGGCGGCGGAGAACAAGTTCATAATGTGCGAAGGTTCGTTCGGGCCCGATGCTCCATCGGGGCAAAGCATTTCTCGTTTAGTTGATGCGGATGATACGGACGACAACGCCAATGACTTCGTGATCAATACGGTGCCAACGCCTGGCAGTACAGATGTTCAAAGTAATTAGAAATACTTCAGGACATCGTTCAGATATTTTTGCTCCCAGCCATCTTTGAACTTATCGTTATTTTTATATGCAGCCGTCCAAAGTAGTATCATCGCGGCCGCCTTGTCATGGCTTGTTTCTAATTTTAGTTCCATCCCGTCGCTAGCTAGGTCCATTAGCTTCTTAAAACTACCATCGTTCTTTGAAATTGAATCTTTTATGGCGGACGAGACATTGTTGATAATACCGACATCGTTCAGCGAGATCGCCACCCAGAAAACTCTGTTAACGCCTTTTAATAAGATACCGTTCGAACTTATATCATATATAAGATCACCTGACGGTGTTGCCTTTGAGGTCTCCACGTCGATATCTTTTTTTATGCCGCAGTAGGGAATGAAAAAAGAGGGCAGGTTCTTGAACCAATTGTTAGCTCCTTTTTCCGTCCATTTATATTGTTTGTTGAGGCACTTTGCCGCAGCGGAATAAGAATCGCATTTTGCGATGCCTTCATTTGTCTTGGCATTTGAGACACAATCACATTGAATACCTTTCAGCTGATCTTCGCAGGCCCCGACATCCACCTTTATAATATCCTTTGAGATCTCAACCATATCGATGCCTCCAGTTTAACGGTTAGCTAGCGTCGGATAGTATATGATAGTCGGATAAAACAAGTCAAGGTCGAATTTAACTGGCAGTTCGGCGGATAGAAAACGCGGCAAATGAGATCGTTGCGACCAGCGCCAATGCTGCACCAAGGCTGAACGCAGCGGTTGGTCCATAAACCTTCCATATGAAGCCCGTAAGAAGATTTGCAGGCAAGAGAAGCACGCCGGTCACGAAATTGAAGATGCCGAACGACGTTGCGCGAACCGCCTGTGGCACGATATCGGAAATGTAGGCTCGAAGAACTCCGTCGGTCATGCCATAATAGATGCCATAGAATCCGAAGAGCGCCCATACGTGCCAGTGTTTTGTTGCAAAGGCAAATCCGGCGTAGCTTATTGCATAGATCAGAAAGCCGATTATGATAATGCGCCTGCGGCCGAATTTGTCCGACCATTTGCCGGCGGGAATTGAGACAAGTGTGTAAAGAAGATTGAAGAACAACCAAACTAGCGGAATGAACTTCGTTGCGATGCCAACGTTCTGCGCTCGCAGAAGAAGAAACGCATCGCTTGAATTGCCTAATGTAAAGACAGAGATGATAACGAGCAGGATGATGAATGATGCAGGCATCTTTCGTTTTGCGCCAACGGCATCTGCGGTTACGAGTTTCGTTTGGCCGGAGGCAGTAGCTTCCGGTTTCTTTTCACGCACAAACAATATGATTGCCGCCACGGAAAGCAGCGCAGGAATTGCGGCGATAAGGAATATGGTGCGATAATTGTCGTTTAGGAAATATATCAATAAAAATGTAAGACCTGGCCCCAAAACTGCACCCGCCGTATCCATCGCGCGGTGGTAACCGAACGCCTTGCCTCGTTCGTGCGCTTCAGTTACGTCTGCTATTAGCGCGTCGCGCGGTGCGCCTCTTATCCCTTTGCCGAGGCGATCTGCAAAGCGAAGCCCTAATACCTGCCAGCTGCTCGTTACGAACGCCAGAAGCGGCTTCATTAAAGATGAAAGCGAATAGCCTCCCAGTATAAGGAACTTCCGCTTTCCTAATCTATCGGATAGCCAGCCGGAAAATATCTTTAAGATGCTTGCCGTGCTTTCGGCGATCCCTTCAATGAGGCCAATGAATGCAGTCGATGCGCCTAGCGTGTTCGCAAGAAACAGCGGAAGGATAGGATAGATCATCTCGGTGGAGAGATCTGTAAGTAAACTTACAACTCCAAGCACAAATACCGG
>CAIPVD010000123.1 GCA_903868375.1 uncultured delta proteobacterium | reverse complement strand
CCATTCTTCAATTGAACTTTCAGGCGTGACCTCGGTTAAAGAGGTTCCCGCGTTGCAGGTTTATTTTAAGAGCGGAAGCGGCACAAAGGAACAGACCGACGGCAGCGAGTTCGCGTTCAGAGGCATTACATCCGACACCGCCGACATGGCCGTACCGGTGTTCATAAAGCTTTCTGATTCGTCGTCGTCCGCAATAAGAATAACGAAGTTCGCTATAAAAGATACAACCTCGTTCGAATGGCTCGATACAAAAGATAAAATAAACGCGAAGCCGGAGAATTCCCGCTGCGCGATACCGGTATTCGATGCGAACGGCAATCAGACGAGCAGGATAACGGACCTAAATCCAGTAAGCCTGCTCCCGAACGGCTTCGACCTAAAGGGCGGAGCTTTCACGACCGACAACATGCCGTTATTTGGATGCGTTAACTTCCACGCAAGTGGTGAGAAGAAACGGCAATATAAGACCACGTTAACTATTTCTACTACCGAACTAGACCGCGACGGCAAAGAGGCGAGGAACGCCGACGGTTCGCTGAAACAGACGAGCTTTAATATTAATCTGCTCGCGGTCATGAACCCGCTTAAGGGTAAGATGGTCTTTCGCCTGACACAGGCGATGGCAGTTATCATGAATCCGCAGTTCCCAACCATTGCTTCGACCTCTTCGCAGAAGGAGATGGATTATCAGATCGCCGATGGAGTTGCCAAAGAGAGCGACCGTTTCGTTATGCCGACTTCGTTGATTCTGGACCCGTTCGATGAAGATACTATAAAGGATGAGGCAGGAAACGTTATCAGCGCGCCGGGCGACAAGACGACGGCCGTTTTCAGAAGTATAGACACGCATCCCGTTACGGATGTTTATGCCGATCCGCTTCTTGGAAATTGGACGAGCCTTGTTTACAATGCCGATGCTCCAGATGGGCAGAAGGGGATATTCTTCGATTATCCAGGCGTTGCCAAGGATTACAAGGCGCCCGGGCTTCGAATCTTTACCGCATCGCTTTCGTATCCAGGTCCTCTCGCTACGCCGGAACAGAGGCCGGAGAATATTTCGCTCTGCGAACAGGTCGATCCATGCAGCGAAGAAGGCCAGCACGAAATGGGCCAGGGCCCAAAGGACAAGAGCAAGCGCGGCGTCTGCGCGTTCTTCTACGCATCTGCCGGCATGTGGGATAGCCCGGGACTGCGCAAACCGGAGGATATGGACGGCGGCGAAGCGAAGGATCTTTGCAAGATGGTGGGCCAGAAGCAGAAGCTGAACGATGTTAAGGGTACGTACAATTTGGACGGCAACATAACCTTACCTGACGCCGCAATGCGCATGTGGGGGCCGACGTATTTTAACAATCCGGTCGGGCCGATCGGTGCGGTTCCGTCTCTTGATTCCATTTTTCACATTGCGTTCACGACGGGCGTGCTGCTTCCGAAAGTGGCCGCGGACGGTATAGACCTTATACCGGATAAGCGCGTGAACACGTCGAAATCGGAGCATAAGATCAACCTTAACGACACAAAGCTCGAGACCGCGCGCCTTTGCGACAACGCGGTCCATAACAGGTTCTTGCACGGCGAATATTACAGCACATGGAAATATCTGGCTCCGCTCCTTGTGAAAGACGAAGAGGGGACGACGCCGGCAGGTTGTCCCGAGGCCGACAATAATCTGAACGGCGGCTCTGCGTTTCTCCGCGGCCGGCCGATGGATCAGGATACCGGAATAGTTACCGTCGTTGGCGCGGCAAAGTTCGCATCGGACGATAACCTGACGTTCGCGTTCAAAGATGTGATGTTCTTCATCGTGCTGAACGGTTGGATGTGCGATCCGAACGGCAGCGAAGATAAGAACGAAGGCGCCAAGTGTTACGACACGAAGTTCAACGATCGCGATGGAGCAAGCACGATAAGCATAATTAAATAAACATGGCGGATGATATCAAAAAAATAGACGGGTCGCAGCCGGAACAGACGCTGCCGGAATCACAGACGGGAGATGGAGAACCGTTCGGTTTCAGGCTAACTGGCGGGCCGGGCGTGGGTGTGCCCACGGGCATATCGCCGGCTTCTGTCCTCGGGTCGGTAGGACTTCAGTTCCACCACGGATTTACAGATGCATCTTTTTATATAGGCCCGTCGTTCGACTATAATAATGTATGGTTAAAGAACTGGGAGGCCGGAGGTGGAGAAGGGTCGACCGTTAAGGGCAGGTTGTGGACGATCAACCTTGATTGGGGCAAGCTGCTTAGATCGGTCGATTCAGAAGGCAAGCGCGGTGCAGTTGACAGGATAATGTTCGGTTCGAAAGAAGCGGGTTTCGGTTTCGGCAAGTGGTACATGGGCGATGGTTCAAGAAACGTCGATGGCGTTTCGGACCCGACCAATAGCGGTGCCGCGTTGCAGTTCAGAACCAAATATTATTTGGCGGGCTTTGAAGTGAATTCAGGCAGGTTCGTGTTCGGAATGGATGCGACCGCCATGATGAGCACCACATATCTTCTTGCAGGTTCGAACACGCGCGAGAATTGGGCGCTTGCCAGCCCGCAGAACATCTTATTTTCAGCCAATGTCTTTATCGGCTATAACGATGGCAATGATGGCCATGACAAAGAACACACGATCAGTACTCAAGACAGCGCTCCGACGGTATTTGATCATATCTATGATCTTACCACGTACGGAGTATCATTTTGCCAGCGCTTTGTAGCCTGGAGCCTGCGCGATAAGGATATTGCAAGGAGCACCGGTTTTATATCCGATTCTGTAGGAGGCGGCGGAAGCGGCGGACAGCAGAGCTCGGATATAAATTTCTTCCAGATGTTATCATCCGCTTTTGGTGCATTCGGTATCAGCGCCGGCGCCGATCTTTATCACAGGGCAAGGATCAGCGGCCAATCCGGCCTGGCGGTTGGAGGCCTGGTGGTAAAAGGATTGGGCGGAGCCGTATCGCTACTCGCCGGATTGCTAGGAGGCGCAGGTGGCGATGGCTTAGCAGCCACAGGCCTCGACGACCTGCAGCTTGTGTTAACAGGTGGGCTTACTGAAACTAACTTCGACGCACGCCTGCAGATGATGATGAGATTCATAGTGGGGGCGGGTTTACAGCTTGGCGGTGCCGCCGCCGGTGCGGATTGGCTTATGCAGGGCGGTGGAAACGGTGCTGTGGCAGCTACATTTTCGCCAGATGCGACGAACTCCCACATCCTCGGAGCGTTCAGCATTTACTACACGCCTTACAGCCTGGAGAACGACGGCCACCGCGGGGCTCTCCGGTTGAGGTGGCATTTAGGCGAGATCGCGGATCACGTTGCCGTTGCGACCGACACGGAGATAATAACTCCCAACGTTGCAGTTGCGAATGCAGGAAAGCAGATCGCAAATCTCGCAGGTGCGGGCAAATCTCTCGATTCGGTCCAAGCAGCTTCGGCGATAAGAAGTGGTTTGGCTCTCGAGTTTCCGTTAAAATTTTGGAACGTCGTGACATTTACGCCGAGCTTTGGAGGCATGGTCTTTCAACAGTTCGGCGGCGAAAAAAACACGGCTGGCGTAGAAGCCAACGCAGATGTCGATCTGATGTTCGACCTGTTAAAGATAGATGCAAAGAAAATGTTGTCTTTGAACCTGAACGCCAAAGTCTTTGTTGATAAGCCTATCGGAGCTTCAACTGTCTTGGGATTTCAAAGCGCGCTTGGACTAACCTTTACCGGTTTCTAATATGAAGGAGAAAATATGGGAACGAGTATAATTCAACCAGGTTTTATGCCGATGATCGCCAATGCCGAAAGTCTTGTGGCATCTGCGGGAAACATAGCGGCACAGAACAGCGGCGCGGTCATGGCGGAGTTGATTTCCGGCAACGCGAATAATAATTCTCAATTTGTACAGACTTCCATACCGTCGGCTAGTGCGACATCTGGGCTTGTGGCGAAGAGCGATGATCCAATAGCCAACATATTTGCAAATTTGCCGCAGATACAAGACAAGGTAAATGAGCAGATAATAGCGGATGGCCTTCGAGCGGCTGGCACAGGACGACAGATGTTCGGCGAGGTCAATATGCAGGAGTCCTCACTGCATTATTTTGTAATGCGTGTTAAGATCAATGAAACCGGCAGATTTCTTTCTGCCGGCGTATTTTGTTCCAGATGTGGCGGTGGCTTTGCAAATTATGTAGATGGAGACGATGCAGAGGGCACCTATTTCGATGTGCTGTACGTCCGCGATCAAATACAAACTGATAGTGGCCTTCTTCATTCATTCAACGTTCCGGTAGGTATCGATCATTTGAGCGATAAAATTACGGATCAGGCAGAGGCTTCTATAGACAGGTGGTTTGCAAAACATGCGGAGAAAAGAAATGAGTTCTTCACGCTTGCGCCGTATTTCAGGGCGTTTTTCGTCACGCCGCACCATCCCGCAGGCGCCAGGGAACTTGCCAGTGCTGCGCGCGGTCAGGCGGGTGAGATAGCGTCAGATCCTATGTGGAGTGGTTTTTTTAATAACGCATTGGAAGTTTTGAACATTGGTGATTCTCCAAAGCCGCTTTCTCATTCGAGTGTATTATATAATGATATGATACTTGCGGATGGGACTACAAAAAATATCAAGGCTGGAATGCCGATATTCGTTGCCGGGCATTTATTCGTTCTTTTAGAAGAAGATATGGTTACCAAGAACGACAGCAAGGTAGACCTCCACAGGACAAGGCATCTTGCACATGTAGACCCAGAGGGCAGAGTAGAAGTCATTACTATGGGGCCGGATGACGAGATAAAAGTAGGCGGCGCTAGCGCTAAAGATAATGATATTGTGTTGGGCCCAAGGCGACACTATTTCAAGTTTTATAGGAGTTCCATAAGCGTGTACTTGTGGTTATACCCAAACGATGGCGACGATCATCACAAAGAATATCTACCTATTATAGTTCTCGCCTCCAAATATTTCGATGCGCCGTCTGAAGCAAGGCTTGCAAGGCTTGAAGCCGCAATAGATGTTTCTTCGGATCCGGCCGAAAGGATGCGAATAGAGAATTTAAAAAAATTCTTGAGTCCACCTGAATTAGCAATGGTTGCTAGAGATCAGAGCCCTTTATCTGTGCCGGCTCGCAATTCGGTGGCATCCGATGGGTACTTGAGCGTTCCCCGCGGCGGGACGAAATTTGAGCCTATCGCATTGCCAGTGCATCGGAGATATGAGCGTTTTTCGGTTAGAGACGTGGATGATTTTAATATTATGGCTCGCAGGTTGGAAGACCACGAAAGAGAAAAGGTTTTTTTACAGATCGGCAACCACTTTGGGGATTACAGTCTAATCGTCGAAGGCGAATCAAGGGCCATCCTCGAAAGAAATGGCCGGTTCTTCTCGGTTTCAAAGGACGAAAGAATTAAATTGGTAGATGGCGACA
This sequence comes from uncultured delta proteobacterium, assembly GCA_903868375.1. GTDB lineage: Bacteria > UBA10199 > UBA10199 > 1-14-0-20-49-13 > CAIPVD01. The sequence continues at coordinate 4,896 of CAIPVD010000123.1, read as the reverse complement.
GCGTTTTCTACGATACAAAGGGCGGCGTTCGGCAGATACTTTTCACCGTGAGGATGTAAGGATTTTAGAACCGCAATATCTCTTCAACTATTTGGTTTTCGTCGATATCGAGGTTGATCCATTTCTTTAAAAGCTGCTGTTCCTCTGGATCGTGCCAGCCGGTTTCCATATAATATTTGCCGGGTGGTATATCGAACTCGCGCCATTCGTCCGTGGTGGTGCCTGAAAAGAGGGCGGTGTCGGAACCGTAAGTGAAGACGTTGAACTCGCATGTAAGAACCACGTTGTTCTTGCCGCGGCAGATCAACTTTAATTTGCCGGACGTGAATATCGCTTCGTTAGTTATCGACGCGCCTTCTTTTATTTCTACGTCGTGGAACCAGATGGTAGGTTTCGGTTCGCTCTTCGCGCGCGATTCCTCTGCCCTGATGTCGTAAAGCCCCGGCGTTAGCTGGAAAATGACCCACTCTTTTTCGGAATTCTCGGTGGCAAGTTCTTCATCGGTGCCGGACCTGTAAACGGTGAACGTGGCGGGTATTATCTGTTCCTTTGCGTTCTTGCCTATCAACTTTATTCCGCCGAGCTTAAATACGGCTTCGAAAGCTTCCGATCCGCCTTCTTTCACCGTAACGTCGTTCCATTCTACGCTTGGCGCCGGAACTACCTTCGACGTCGTGTTGGTGGCGGTGATATCGTATGTGCCTGGCTCAACGAACACCTCTACAGGTTCTTCTTCGGAGACCGCTTTTACGGCTTCACCTTCGCTATCCTGTTTCGATATTTCAAATTCCGTGTGAACGAACTTCTTCTGGCTGTCTTTGCCGGAAAGTTTGAGCGTTCCAGTTACGATGGTTACGACTTGTTCGTTCGTTTCTCCGCCGGCGACAGTTACGTCTTTGACCTTCGCTTCAGGCGATCCCTGAACTTTCGGATCCGTCCAAACAACTATCACATCATATTTCCCGGGCGGCAGTTCGAGGGTGGTGCCTTCCAAGGTGCCTTCTCCAGTCGCGATCGCCTCGGTGGTTCCGGGCTTAGCTATTTTGTAAGTGAAAGGTATCGGCTGCTTTAAAACGTTCTGCGCTTTAAGAGATAATTTTCCCGTCTGGAACCTGATAGTTTGTTCCGTTGTCTCTCCGACCTTAACTTCGATCCCCTTTAGTTGCGCGGTAAGTGTCGGCCCGCCCGTTTCGGTCGTTTCCGCGTCTAAGTCGTAGGTGCCGGGCGTAAGAGGTATCATCTGCGGAGATCCAGCTGCCATGAGCCTGCCGATTATGTCGTCGGCACCGGCTTTTCTTAGATAAAAATTTGCCGTTGTAGGTTTTCCATCCTGATCCAAGGCTGTAAGGCTTACGTTGCCAAGGTCGAACGTTACGGCCTGTTCGGCTTTGCTTGTGGCGGTTACCTCGACGCCCTTTACCATCTTAGAAGGCTTTGTCGCTTCTATCGATCCTTTGAATTCGACCAGCACGTCGTACGAACCGGGCGGCAATTTGAAGAATTTTATTCCGGAAGCTTCCGAACGTTCGACCACTTGCTGCGTGTTCGCGCGATAGACCGTTATGAACGAAGGGATCGGGCTTGCGCCGCTTAAAACTTTTACGCGCAGGTTGTAGGGGAGGCTGGAGTTCACCGCCTGATCCAACGCGTTGGCAAGTTCTACGTCGGATCGCGCGAGGAAAAATTGTCCCGAACCGGCTGCTGCCATTTTCTTCAGCGCTTCCTGCGAAGGCTGGTCAACGTCGAAGCCTATCACGTCGACCATTACTTTTGCCGGCCCCTTGTGCAAGCGTTCGACCGCTGCTATGGGATCGCCGTTACAACTTTCGATGCCGTCGGTGATTAGAACGATGAGGTTGTCGGCGCCGTCGGAATTTTGAACGAAATCTTTGTTCGATTCTTCCAACGTGAACGCAAGAGGTGTGACGCCTTGCGGAGTTATTTTGTCGAGCGCTGGAACGGAAGTGGCCGCATCGTACCTATCCATTTTAAGAAGAAGGTCGGTGTCGTTGCAGTCGTTCTTTGCGACGGGCGACTTGCTCCCGAATACGCGGAGCGCTATTTTTCTGGTATTCATTTCTGGAGGTAGCGGAGTTGCGAGAACATTCTTCAACGCGGTTTTTAAAGCATCTACCTTTGTCGTCTTGCCAAGAAGCCCGTTCATGCTGCCCGAAGCATCGACGATAATGTCGATGTTCGTCTGCGCCTTAACGAGCGTTTGTGTCGAAGGGGCCGACGGTGCTGCAGGTGTAGCTGCTGCTGGATTTGCAGCTGGAGCTGGCTGCGCCGCTGTCGTTTGATCTGCCGCCGCTTGAGGTTGTGTTTCTGTGGCCGCCTTTGCCGGTGCGACTTGCTGCGGAGGTTCTGCCATCTGCATTACCGGAGTTTGTATCGTCTGCTGTACCTTATTTTTTTGAACCGGTTGTTTTTTGCAGCCGGCAAATAGTAAACCTATGAGCAAAAGTGGAATAACGGCATATATTATCTTTTTCATGTCCCATTTTTTAACATGTTCAACAATTTTAATCAAATTTTAATTTTTCGTACAAAACACGTTAATTTCCATTGCCAACTTGTTGATTTTGCGGTAGAATAAAAATCGAAGGTTAGATAAATTATCCGAACAAGTATCTTTGAAAGAGGGAGGAAGGGTGGCATTTTTATCGATAGCAGCAGAAAATTGGGTCTTGGGCTTTTTTGCTGCTCTTTTTTTGCTCGTCACAAGCTATTTGGCAATTTACTGGAAAACCTGCAAGGCATACGCCAAAAGGTACATGCACAACAAGAACGGTTACGACTATAAATCGATCTTCAAACATTATTTAAGCCACGTCAATTCTATTCAGGACAAGCGAAGCCTCTACAGAACCATTCTGCAGGTCGTTTGCGAAGCCATATCTGCAAGCTCCGCGTCGTTGCTCTTAAACGACAACGGCGAGTTCACGATAAAAGAATCTGTCGGCTCCAAGCCGATCTCTTTTCAGGTTGGCAACGTTAAGGGTTTTTTGGATTGGCTAACGGTTTACGGCCATCCGGTTTCGCGATATCAGCTCGTTAACAGAAAAGAGTTTGCGAAGGCAAAAGGAGACGGACTGCAGTTCTGCGTTCAGTTCCATGCAGAATGTTCCGTGCCGCTCTTCGTTAGCGGGCGTCTGATCGGCGTCATTAATATCGGCACAAGAACGACCGGCGAGCTCTTCGACGGCGCAACGCGCGAGCTGCTCGATATACTTGGCGGCCAGGTCGCAGTCGCTATTCACAACGCAAGTCTGTACGAAGATATGGTGCGCAGGAATGTTAAGCTCCAAGAAGTAAGCAGGTTGCGCAGCCAGCTTTTGTCCAACGTTTCGCACGAGTTCAGAACGCCGCTAAATAGCATCATAGGCCTTTCAGATGTTATGGCGGATGGGTCGGATGGCCCGATCACCGCCGAACAGCGCGAGCATCTTCAAATGATATCGTCATCTAGCAAGCGCCTGCTCGAAACGGTGAGCGCGATGGTCGATCTTGCAAAGCTTGAAGCGAACCATCTTTCATTAAATGTAAAGCGCGTTAACATTTCCAAGCTCGTTTCAAAGGTCGCCGAAGGGATAACGCCTAACAAAGATACTTCGCTTAAACTTTCTATCTCGCAGGAGAGCCCGCAGATCTACGGCGACGAAGATTGGTTGAACAAGCTTTTTGCGCATGTCTTGAGCAATGCGGTGAAATACACTCCGAGCGGCGAGATAATCATCGACGCCGAACGCAGCGGTGAAATGTTAAAGATCGGCGTGCACGATACAGGCATTGGCATCGACGACGAAAAGAAGGAAAAGATATTCGAAAGTTTCACGCAGGCCAGCGAAGGCGCAACCCGCAATTACGAAGGCGCGGGCGTTGGACTTGCGATATCCAAAAAAGTGGTCGAGCTTCACGGCGGCAGAATTTGGCTGACATCTACGCCCGGCAAAGGCTCGCACTTCTTCTTCACGCTTCCTCTTAAGCCCACATCCCTAAAATCGGTTGAATTGAAATAATAGCCGTTCCAAACCATTTGTAATAATTAATTGCATTTCGGCTCCCCATTTGTTAGCAACACCCGGACTCACTAATTATGAAATGTAAGCTGGCTATATGCCTATTATATCTATTCATTTTGTTGGCCTTGCCGCTAGGCGCGCGCGCCGAAAGCGGTTCGGACATCTTCATGGACGGCCAGCCTGCGACTAAGGATACCTACAAAGATGAATCGGACTATACAGATCCTAGGCTTCCGCAGATACTTGCGAACCCCGTCGATCTTATGGAGACCGCGCCGATACGCCTATCGCTCGAAGAGTGCGTAAAGATAGCGGTCGAACACAACGCAAAATTGCAGGCGACCGGTTACGGCGTCGATGCCGCCTCTGCGCAGCTTAAAGAAGCCGATGCGGGAGCCTGGCCGCTGATCGAATACGAATACAGGTCCGCGCCGATACCGAACGACGTTACTCATGCGGTCAGCACATTCTTTAGCGGCGAATGGGCGTGGTGGAACCGTTTAAAGCTTGCCGCGGTCATGCCAATTTATACCTTCGGCAAGATATCGCTTGCGAAAGAAATGGCAAAGGGCGGGGTAAAGGTGGCGGAGATACAGGCGTATCAAGAACGCGCCTCGCTTGTGTCCAAGGTTCGGCAGCTTTACTACGGCGTGCAGCTTGCCGAAGAGATAGGCAAGTTAGTTTCAGAAGCGCATAACCGCCTGAACAACGAGATCAATAAACGCGAGAATTCCGATGAAGATAAAGAGAACGAAGAGGCAAGTTCGCCTATCGAGACGCTAAAGATGAAGGTCTTTCTTTACGACCTTGAGAAACGCTTAGAGGAAACGCGCCAGAGAGAAATACTTGCGCTCGAAGGGCTTCGCATACAGAT
>CAIPVD010000122.1 GCA_903868375.1 uncultured delta proteobacterium | reverse complement strand
AGCGTATTCGTGGCGTTTAAGCTGTAAGTTCAGCTTGGCATCTTCCAGCCGTAGTGGGCTTCGGGGATCCTTGCGCTTTTTAAGCGTCTGGTGATCGTGCGTTTGCTCTTGTAGCCCAAAATTTTTGCCACCACTTTAACATCGCCACCGGTTTGTTCCATTGCATCGCAAATCTCTTGATTAGACTTTCGCCGAATGAGGCCAGCCATGCTTATCCACGCGGCATATGAAGAATCTGCGATCGCTTTTCTGCGACGATTATATATAACGACAGAGCTTTTGTATCCTAATAATTCAGTTGCCAGAGACACTTTTCCTCCGGTCGCTTTGAGCGCAGCTGCGATCTCGGCGATAGTCTTTCTTGGTGGATGGCCACAAGGTCTCTTTGCGAACTCCTGCGCCCTATATTTTGCCAGATCGGGTGCTGTAGTGTTTGCAATTCTGCGCATAAAATTATTTAGCAATGGATATCCAAGTTCCTTGCCCGCCGCTACCGGATCATCATGATTTCTTTCCAGTGCGGCCTTGATCTCTGCCTCGGTGGCTAGCGGCTTATTTCCATATTGTTTCCCGGAATTAGCCGGAGGCTTTCTGCAGAAAGGGACGCCATCTTTGAGCAGTCGTTTTCTTACCTGTTCATGGCTGCAACCGAGTTCTTTTCCTGCTTTTCTCAATGAACCTTCTTTCGCAAGAACCGTTTGTATATATGCGGTGGTCATGCCTGCCAGTGGATCGGTTGAACTCATAAGAAAAATAGCGCCGGCAGATGTTTTAGTATAACTTTCGCTTTGAACCGGTGATTGTGAAACAAAACAGTATCTATCTTGCGCGGTACCAGAGGCAAGCATCACTCCCAATGTGATGGCGTCGCCATGTTCTCTGACAATTTCCGGAACTGAACTGACCAGATCGCTCTTTCTTTTCCATATAGCGGCGATCCCGGTTTCTGCAGCAGGTGCATAAAATGGCTCTATTGTAGGAGCGATCGCTGCAATTGTCCCGGACGTACCGGTAAATGCGCTCGCGGTGAACGAAGCCATTGAAAACTGCGGTATTATATTTATAGCGCCCATATGAAGAGCTGGGTCACTACTTGATTATTATACGATTATCAAGAGATTTTATGTGAATTTGCTAAATCGGTAAGACAAAGTTACCATGGAAAAATCTTGCAAACTTTTTATTGAGGGGTAATATGCGACATAAATCAAAAAGGAGGATTCGAATGAAGAGTCTAAATTGGGTCATGTTTGCCGTTTTTGTTTTATGTTTTTCTGTGACTGCTGGGGCTGTTAATTTGAAGCATAATGTGTTGCCCAGAACTTCACCTGTGTCACCATCCGTCTTTACTCAATCCTGTCACGCTCAAACGCCTCAAATACCAAAAACGATCACCGCTAATCCTCTTCTTAGTTCATTATTCGTCGACACTTTATGCTGTGACGTCGATGGTGATGTGCGGTTATTTTGCCTCATGAATAAGCTTGTTACGACTTGTGGCGCACTTGATTTAGCATGGAACGATGCAGACATGCTTAGGCAAGTGTATTTGTTAAAAGGGCAGTTTCCTGGTGGTTTTGGTGAGGACGTTAATGGTAATCGAGTTTCTCTTGATCTTCAGGCAACCACTCAAGATGGCATGGGAGCTTTGAATAAATGTAAAAGTGGGTTCGGAAAAGAACAATTTGACAATGATGATCAGAAACTCGCTTTTGCAGTGACTTTGGTTCAAGATGCTGTGAATGCCTTTTACAAAATTTATGCATTGCATGGGCAGCTATATTCAGATGATGTAACGCTATTAAATACTTTACGAAGTGGTTTCACACTTTCTCAATAGTTCGCCCCAATGTATCGGATCAGCTTTAAAACCCTCCACCTAAAGCGGAGGGTTTTTTATTTCACGTAGTTTCTGCTTAGGCGGAAATGAGGAATTGTTTGAGTCTTTCAGTAGATGACTTTAGCACTTCATCGTGCAAGCTATTGCCGTGCGAGTCCATGGTGACGACTACGGGAAAATCCTTTACTTCAAAATCCCAGATGGCTTCGGGCGCGCCGACCTCATCATATAAATAAACGCCGTTCACGTTAGTTATCTTTTCGGCATAGATCTGCGCCGCGCCGCCTATCGCGTGCATATAAACGCAGCCAAATTCTTTGCATGCCGCAAGCGTCCTTGCGCCCATGCCGCCTTTGCCAATTACTCCGCGCACACCGAAGTTCTTTATCACATCGTATTCGTACGGCTCTTCTCTAACGCTTGTGGTAGGCCCCGCTGCCTTAACTACCCATTTCCCTTTTTCTTTTATAACGACCGGGCCGCAGTGGTAGATGATCTGGTCGTGCCAGTCGACTGGCATCGGATATTTGCCGCTGTGCAGGCATTGGTGGACCGCATCGCGCGCGGTAAAGACCTTGCCGGTTATCTCGACCATGTCGCCCACTTTTAAAGCGCGGATCTTATCTTCGGTGAATGGTAGTGTTAGTTTTATTGTCATAGTTTTTAATACAGCCATTTCTCGATCTTCCCATTTTCGTTCAGCACAACTCCCTGCCTTCTATCCGCCCAGCACATGTATGTTATGCTAACAAAGAAGCTCGCGGGTATGCGGTTCTGCGCGCCGATCTTGCAACCTAGCAACGTCGTCTCTCCGCCAAATCCCATTGGGCCTATTCCTAATTTATTTCCTATCTCCATTACCTCTTTTTCCATCTTCGCAAGTTCGGGAACGGGATTCGTATCGGTAAGTTTGCGAAGAAGCTGTTCCTTTGAATGGACGTATCCATGCGTTCTATCGCTGCCGATACAGACGCCCAAAACGGCGGGGCCGCAGCCTTTTCCTTGCGCCTGTAAAACGCAATCGAGTATGCATTTGCGGATGCCATCTATATCGCGCTCGGCGTTCAAAGTTTTGTTCGGCAAGGAATATTGAACACCGCAATTCTCGCAGCCGCCGCCTTTTAATATTAGTGAGATGGTGAGATGGTGAGAGGATGAGGTAGCGGGTGATTGTTCAAATTGAAATATTGGAGAACCGGGCCCCAAGTTGTTGCCGGAATTCTTGCCGGTAATAGAATCGACAGAATTCTGTCTTAAATAACCCTTTGCCGTTGCATCTGCCACGGCTTTTTTGGCGGCGTCCATGAATTCTATCTGGTCGAAACCTTTCGGAGCACTTACGTAAAAAAGTAGCGAGCCGGTGTCCTGGCATATCGGTTGAGATTGTTTCGCGGCAAGCTCGATGTTCTTGCAGACTATATCCATTGCGTACCTGGCGCGCGACCCTTTTGCCTCTTTTTCGCGCCATGCATAGATGGCTTCAGCGACATCCTTTGGCATTTCGGCGGAAGTTCGTCTGATGAACTCCAATAGTGAAGCTTTTAGGCTATTTGTATCCATATATAAGGCGCACATTATATGTTTGTCACAGTCGATGCAAACAGATATTTTAGGCGTATCCCATGCCCTAACCGACGAGAATAGTCCTCGTTTTTCCCCTATAAAATGATGCGACGCACTATAATATTCAATGATATCATGCATGTTCACGTCTTGAACGTTGGCATGCTAATTGCTGCTATGTAGGGGAATGACGAAGACAAAAATGATAATATTTCTGAAGTTGGTATTGCTCATTTCGTT
>CAIPVD010000121.1 GCA_903868375.1 uncultured delta proteobacterium | reverse complement strand
TTTTTGAATTCATAAATCGCATAACCGGTTTCATCTTCTGACTTACTAACGTACAATGGTTTGCTATTTTTTATTTCTATTTCATCCTTACATTTTAATGCATCAGATGCTTGTTCAAAAACTTGACCAATTGCACAGTTCGCCATAATTCTCCTTTCGTGAGTGAATATCTACTTATCGTCCGCCCGCCAAAAAAATTGCTAATTATTTTCGCTTTTCCATAATAGCCATTTGAGACGTCTATAACCGCTTATTGCACCTACGAGGTGCGAAGGGCGGTGTTAGTTAGCCGCACCGTAATATTTAAAAAAATCATGGTCTGCCTTCTTCTCAAGCTCAAACTGCTTCCATCTTGCCTCGACCGCTTCCCTGGAAGGGATAACGCTTTCACAAGCTACCTTCGTCGATTCAAAATCGATGGGGCCATCAGCATTACATACTGCTGCCCCATATTCACACACCGGCTCAAACACTTTCTGCCTACATGTACAATCATTCACGATACCCATAATTTCTCCATTTATTAGTTACATCTATATATCGTCCGCCCGCCAAAAAAGTTGCTAACTATTTTTACTTTCTCATAACGGCCATTTGGAACACTTATAACCACTTATTGCACCTACGCGGTGCGAAGGGCGGTGAAAAAGCGGATGCAGGATTCACAGCGACCGCAGAGGTTCTTACCGCCTTCGTAACAGGGCCAGCAGAACTCTATTGGAAGATCGTGGCTTAAAGCGTAGCGGGCCATGTCGAGCTTCGCCATTCTCTGGGTGAAGCTTATCACCTTCGGATGTTTCAAGGTTCCTGGTTTCTGGGTTCCAAGTTTCAACGTGCTAAGTTTCAAGGTTCCATTGATCGATTTCACAAATTTTGCGCTGTTATCGGGAAATGTTGCCGCCTCTTCCTTATTAAAGCCTGTGATTATTAGTTCGGCATCAAGCGATTCGGCGAAAGATGCTGCTATATTAATGAAGAGGCCGTTGCGGTTCGGGACCCAGACGGCCCTCGCAGAACGTTCCTGGGTTCCTTTGTTCCTAAGCGCACTCTTTGATAAAAAAGGCAGCGCCCTGCTCTTATTAACAAGCGCAGTATCGGTTATCCTAGCCAGCCATGGTAACTTAATGACCTTATGCTTTATCTTCCAAAGCTTGCAGATCTTCACAGCCGCTGCAATTTCACGCCGTGCGGCGCGCTGGCCGTAATCGAACGTGATTGCCAGAACGATTCTATGCTTCCGCCTTGCAATAGAGGTCGATACAAAGGAATCGAGCCCGCCCGATAATAATGTGATGGCTTTCATTAATCTCTCACAAAGGCAGCGCTACAATGTTCTGTTTCCCAAATAGTAACGCGCTTTAAGGTGTAACCGTCTTCGTGCATGATGGGGTCCAGCTGGTCGAACAGGCACTTCGCCAAAAATTCGGTGGAAGGCGGCATGTCCATGAAGATGCCGATGGAGTTCAAGTCCTTGCCTTCCCAGTTCTCTAAACATGCCCGCAAGTCGCGCTGTATCACGGCAAAATCTATCACGCAGCCGTTCGAATCCAAACTTGCGCCTTGAACGGTAACAACCACCCGCCAATCGTGCTCGTGCGAAGGTTCAAGCTCGCCAGACAAAGTTCTTATCGCATGGCTCGCCTTGAAATTCTGTGATGATGTGACTTCGAACATAGATTATATTTGCTTCAAGTCCCGCAGTTTCAACTGTATAGCGCCGTTCCCCCTCCATGTATCCATTTGGGGGATAAATGCAACATCTAAAATATCGTTTGCCACGACCTCGTGATGCCCCATTCCAAAACCTATCGCGTCCAAAATTATCATATTATCGCTGAATTTTAGCTTAAGATGCTTCTCCTTGATAACGCGCGAATCCTTTACCTTCATTTCGCGAAGCGAAAATGTCGGCTCTGGATTTCCTTCACCGAACGGTTCCAAAAGTTCCAGCTCTTCTATAAGGCCTCCGGAAACGTGATCGGTCTCTACCTCTACATCGACCATGATAACGTCGTCTCTTTCGTCTTCCTTCAGCTCGCGTGAAACTATGGAATTGAAAAGTTCCCTGAACTCGTCGATCTTGTCCGCATCTATCGTGACGCCGCCGGCAAAGTCATGTCCGCCATAAGCCTTTAAACAGCCTGAACACTGCTTCAACACGGCGAGAATATTATAGTTGCCAACGCTTCTAACGCTTCCGCGCCCAACGCCATCCGTTATCGTTATTATCACAGCCGGTTTCTTGTGTTCGTCCGCCACACGATTCGCAACGATACCTAATACTCCAATGTGCCAGCCCTCTTTTGCAAGGGTAAGGCCCAAGTGAGAATCGTACATTTGATCGCTCTTCAATATCTCGTTCGCTTCTTTTAATATCCCCGCCTCGATCGACTGCCTCTTCGAGTTAAGGTCCTGCAGGGTTTGTGCGATATCGCCGGCCTCTTCCGGATCTTCGGTAATAAGCAGCTTCGTCCCTAAATTCTCGTCGCCGATCCTACCGGCGGCGTTTATGCGCGGGGCAAGGCGAAAGGCGATCGTGGTTGCGTTTATATGCTGCGGTTCAAGCCCGCTTATTAGTTTTAGCGCGGCAATTCCACGATTGGAGCTTTTCTTTATCTCTTCAAGCCCGAATTTTACGAATATTCTATTCTCATCTATTAAAGGTACGACATCTGCCACCGTGCCAATAGCCACGATGTCTAGCAGGTCGCGAAGCCTGGGTTCTGCACCTTCCGCGAACAAACACGCTTCTCTAAGCTTTTGGCGTAGCGCCATAAGAAGATTGAACGCAACGCCAACGCCCGCCAATTCTTTGAACGGAAATTTTGAATCTCGCCGCTTCGGATTTATTACAGCCACGCATTTAGGAATCTCTTTGTTCGGCTCATGGTGATCGGTAACTATCACATCCATGCCAAGCGAACTCGCGTAGGCAACTTCGTCCACCGCATTTATTCCGTTATCGACCGTTATTATAAGTTTTGTTCCGCGTTCGTTCAGGACATCTATTCCGTGCATGTTCATCCCGTAGCCATCGACTATTCTATTTGGTATGAAAAATCCTGCGGCAACGCCTATCATCCTGAAGAACCTGACCAGTAGCGCGGTAGAAGTGGATCCGTCGGCATCGTAATCGCCGTAAATTGAAATGTGCTCTTTATTTTTTATTGCGGAGACAATGCGCGTAACCGCCTTGTCCATGTCTTGTAGCAGGAACGGGTCGTGAAGCTGCTGAAGTGAAGGGGTAAGAAAACGCCTTGCCTCTTTTTCGTCCGTAATGCCGCGGTTAACCAAAACCTGCGCGGTTACCTCTGATATACATAGCGAAGTGGCAAGTTCTGATCGTAACGCACGCTCTTGGGGATAGAGTTGCCACTTCATAGTTTGGTTTCTTATCTTTTAAACTTGGCCGAAATCTTGGGCCAGTTCTTATATAGCCAGATGTAAAGCGGGCTGGCTATGAACACGGACGAATAGCTGCCGGTTATCGCGCCAATGATGAAGCAGAACGCAAAGTCGTGAATAATGCCGCCGCCGCTTACAAATAGTATCACGGTAACTAGCAGCACGGCGAAAGACGTGATTATCGTTCTTGAAAGCGTTTCGTTAACGCTCTGGTTCACGACATCATCTATTGTGTTCACGTTTATCTTGTTCGCATGTTCACGAATACGGTCGTAAACGATGATCGTATCGTTCACCGAATAACCGACGATAGTAAGCAGCGCCGCCAAGATGGATAAGTTGTATTCCTTGCCAAAGAACGCCAAAAATCCCATAACGACTATAACGTCGTGGATAAGTGCCACGATCGCGCCGGGCGCGAAGTAGAAATCGAAGCGAATGCCGATATAGACCAAAAGCGCGATCATCGTAAATATTACGGCGAGTTCGCCTTTGCGCTGAAGTTCCTTACCAACTTTAGGGCCGACCGTTTCCTGCTGGTCGAGCGACATGTTCTCGGCGCCGTATTTAGCAGCAAGTAGCGCTCCCACCTTATCGACGGTACCTTCAAGGGTCTCTTCCGTCTGCTTTGACTTGATCGTGAATTTTTCTTCCTTCCGTTCTCCGTACCGCTGGACCTGCGCATCTATCCCGCCTGCGATCAGAACCTTTTCTATATCGCCGTCCTGCACCGGCACCTTGAACGAATAAAGCACCTTAATGCCGCCCTTAAAATCGATGCCGTAGTTAAGGCCGTTCTTTATCATCACGAAAAGCCCCGACATGGTAACGATGAGCGAAAGCGCGATAAGAACGCGTTTGTACTTCATGAACGGAATATTTTTTGGTAATGGGATTTCTATCATATGCTTATTGTGGTTACCTTATGTTTGATTATTCTATAATCGTAAATCAACCGCGTCACCACGACGGCAGTGTATAGTGTCGTTAAGATACCGACCGAAAGCGTAACGGCAAAACCTTTAATGGGGCCGGTGCCGAACTGATAGAGAACGATGCCAGAGATGAGCGTTGTAATGTGCGTGTCGATAACCGCGCGCATTGCATTTGAATATCCGGATTCGACCGCGCTCTTTACCTGCTTACCGGCACGCAGCTCTTCTCGTATGCGTTCGCAGATAAGAATGTTCGCATCGACCGCCATACCCATGGTAAGGATCATACCTGTAATACCAGGAAGCGTTAGCGTTGCCCCAAAGATAGAGAGAACAGCCAAGATCAACATCATATTAAGGCCTAACGCTATATCTGCATAAAGGCCGCTCATCCTGTAATAGAATATCATGAAGAGAACGACGAGGAACGCCGCTATTGCCGATGCTCGTAGCCCAGACATGATCGATTCAAGGCCTAAACTTGGGCCTACGACCGTTTTTGTAGCTTCAGATAAGCTCGCTGGCAGAGCACCTTCTTGCAACACAAGTGACAAGTCTTCCGCCTCTTTCAGCACCTGCTGATAATCGCCATAACCGAGCGTTATTTGCGCGTGGCCTGTAAGTATCGGCTCGTTTATAACCGGCGCCTTGTTCACGTAGCCGTCGAGGAGTATTGCCAGGCGCTTTTTAACGTTATTCTTTGTTAGGTCGCCAAAGTTCGCGGTACCGGTCTTGTCGAATGTAAGATTTACCTTCGGTTCGTTGTTATCGATCGAGACGCGCGCGTCTTGCAGCATGTCGCCGGTCACGTCGGCCTTCTTGCTGATAAGATACGGAATGCCTCTAACCACTTTCTTCGTTACGTTGTCACGCACAAGCTCGAAACCAAGTTCGCTCGTTGCGGGAAGTTTCGAAGCAATTATCTTGTTTATTTGAGCAACTACCTCCGCATTATAACCTTCGGGGATATTATTTTCTTTTCTTGCATCCGAGACCATCTGTTCTAGATCGGTTGCATTCTTGCTATCGTCAACCAGCCTGAACTCTAACTGGCCGGTCCTTTTAATAATGGAGATGGCTCTATCGGGATCTGAAAGCCCCGGCAGTTCGATAGCTATTCTATCGGCGCCCTGCCTCGTGATATCCGGTTCCGACACGCCGTATCTATCTATACGGTTACGGACGGTTTCCAAAGCCTGCTTTGCAACGTTATTTTCCAGATAGTCGCGATAGGTCTTCTGCATCACGAGAACGAGCGTTGGATGTTCATCTTCAGTTATAACCGACTGTTTCATGAACATCTGCGCAAATTCCGTGTTAACTGCGGCAACTGCGATATCTACATCCGCGGAATTATCGAGCTGCACGTGTAGGGTGCCAACCGCCGGCTGCGTAGAGGCGATAACTTTGGTGTTCTTATCCTTTAAATAGCGTTCGAGATCGGTTCCAAATAGGTCGGTCTTGCGCTTGATGGCGTCGTTTAAGTTGACCTGCATCTCGACGTATATACCGCCCTGAAGATCCAAGCCAAGATTCAACGTCTTTCTTGGAAAGAGCTTCATGTACGAAGGAATGGGCTGGCCGTTATTTTCAAGTGCCGTCATCTTCGAATCGAGCCTAAACACCGTCGGAACGAGAAGGTAGAGCGCTATCAGAAATGAAGCGATCACCGTATATAATTTATATTTCCATGATTGTGGCATAGTTTCTTAACCTCACTTCACTTCTGCTGTTGGGACGTTTGCAGTCTTAACATATCCGATCTGCGCCTTATCCATTTTGATCCTGACATTGTCAGCGATCTCGAGAGTAACGACATTGTCGGCTATCCCGTGCACCTTGCCGTGGATACCACTTCTTGTTACGACCTCGTCGCCCCGCTGAACGGCTTCGAGCATTGCTTTTACCTTCTTCGCCTGCTTCTGCTGCGGGCGAATCATTAATAGATAAAAGATACCGAAGACCACGATCATCGGCAGAAATAGACCAAGCATTCCGCCTGCGCCGCCCTGTTGCCCTGCCGCTGCGCCACCAGGCTGCCCCGCCATTCCGTATGCGTTACTGATTAGTAAACTTAACATGAGCTTCTCCTTTGTATGAATTTCTGTTTGAAATCTAAAAAGCCATCTTCCTTAATAGAAGAGCGTATCTCCCTTATCAAATCAATGTAAAAATGCAAGTTATGAATTGTAGCGAGTCGGGCGCCTAGTATTTCGTTGCACATGAACATGTGGCGGATATATGCCATCGAAAAATTTCGGCAGGTATAGCAGGTGCAATCAGCATCTGCGGGGTTCGGGTCCTCTTTGAACCTGGCATTCTTGACGTTTATGTCGCCATTTTTCGTCATCATGGAGCCGGTTCGGCCATTTCTTGATGGCATCACGCAATCGAACATGTCGATGCCTCTGTCTATGCATTCGAGCAGGTCTTCAGGCGTTCCAACGCCCATTAAATAGCGCGGTTTATCTTTAGGCAAAAAATTCGTGCAATGGTCGGTTAAGTCGTACATCAGTTCGTTCGGCTCGCCCACGGAAAGTCCGCCAATGGAATAGCCGTCAAAACCTTTTGCGAGCTTTTCGATATATTCTCCGCGCAGATCCTTATACATCCCGCCCTGCACGATGCCGAAGAGAGCGTTCTCGCTCTTGCGCGCGGCGAGGCAGCGATCGGCCCAGCGAAGAGACAGCTCCATGGATTCTCGCGTCCTATCTTTATCTTCGCCGTGCGGCAGGCATTCATCCAAGACCATCATTATATCGCTGCCCAAGGCCTCCTGGATCTCAATCGCCGACTCCGGCGTCATAAAATGATTTACTCCGCCATCGATCGGCGTTTTGAAATGGACACCCTCTTCGGAAACTTTAGAGGAAATTAGCTGAATGTCGTCTCTGGCTCCAGAACCGGGACCTTTCGGCGTGTCGGCTGAAACATTTTTTATCCCGCCGCTTCGAAGATCACGACCTAGGCTGAATATCTGGAACCCGCCGCTATCTGTTAAGATCGGCTTGTCCCAGTGCATGAACTTGTGAA
>CAIPVD010000120.1 GCA_903868375.1 uncultured delta proteobacterium | reverse complement strand
GAACCAGGTCGATCCTTGCCGCGCTATGCTTCCAATGATGTTAAGAGTTGGAGAGAATTGCGATTTAGCGATGGTCACGCCTTCCTTCGCCACTTTTTCCTGTGACACCGCCTGCCGGTATTGCGGGTTAAGCAGCGCAATGTCGATATACTTTGGCGCCTTAACAGGTTCCGGTATTGGTATCTTACCTGCGATCTTTATTTCATCGGCATTGTCTTTTCCAAGCACGCGCGCCAACTGTTCCTGCGAAACTTCGATCGAATGGCCCGCCTGCTGCTTTTCTAATTCCGCCTGGCTAAGCAGCGCCTTGGAAAGCAGGGCGGAGCCTTTGTTTTCGACGCCACCTTCGAAGCGAAGTTCGACTATATTGGCGTTCTCTTTTCGGCGCTTGATTATGCTATCTTCAAGGTTGGAATAGTTCTGCGCGTATAGAAGCGATGCAAATGCAGATTTAAGGTCGAAACTTACCTGTACCTTTGCGCTATCGAGCGCCGACTGGCTAACATCACGAGTTGCCATGCTCTGTTTCCGGAGGGCGTAGTCGTGAAATCCGTTAAAAAGGTTTTCAGTAGCATTGAGAGATGCCGAATAAAATCTATCAGATGTCGATGTTGGGCCAACAGGAGTAGGTGAAGTGGTAGATAGCGTGGATGTATTGCCTAAATTTGCGTTTAAAGTGCCGGAAATCACCGGCAAGAACGCGCCCAATGTCGCATCGACCTTATATCCAGCTGAACTGACGTTTGCTTCCGACGACTTAAGGTCCGGGTTGTTCTGTGCCGCTTCTTTTATACACGAATCCCAGGTGAGCACGTCCGCTGCCTGGGACGGCGAGCAAATAGCTAGGATTAAAACTGAAAACAGAACGTGGCTGACATTGCGCAACATTTTGCGGTACTATATACAACTTTTTGAATAAATAAAGGGATTTCACAGTGCTAGTGAAACTTACTTGACAGGCGTCGAATAATAATATAATTCCTCGCCAAACTTTACGGAGGCAATTTATGGCAACATTTGGTTCTGCATTAATTTCTCCCGGCGTAGCGACGACATTTGCAGCGCTTCAACAAATACCAACCGTTGGAATAACACCGGCTGCAGAGTTGGCGGGACTTATCTCTCCCGAAGCGGCTGCGGTAGGCCTTGCCGCTCAAAATGGCACAAGCGCATATTTAGATGGGCCAGATGTAGGCGGATATTCAGGCCGTGCATCTCGCAGAGATCCAAACGCACTTTTTGCCGATGGCGGCGTTCCTGGAGCAGCACCTGCATCGTTAAATATTTCCGATGCGGTAATAATGTCAAAACTGCCTCCATTTCTCGTTGATCGCACGGGAGGACTGGCGATCTTTCAAGATCAAAGTACGCTGGTGAATCTATTGGATGGTAGCCTTGCCAGGACAAAACCTTTTTACGGAAATGATCGTGCATGGGGTTCAACAGATTTTCGTTCAGTTCGCGCGACCTACAGCGATTTTTTCGACAGTAGCGTAATTTTAGTTCATTCTGCAGAATGGATGTTGCCGGACGGACAGTATGCGCAATATACAGTCAATTACAAATATTCGCCAGTGGGCATTTTATCGGGTATCAGCTTATCGAGAATAAACTATAGAAGAGAAGGTGAGGCGGTTGTCGATGATAGTGCGGTACGAGATCTTCATGGAACATATAATCCCAGTGAAAATATAGTTACTGTTGACTACAGCTCTAATAAATCATTTGTTTTCGGAGCTCCAGTTATAAAAAATATCGGTGCCATTCCGAAAGATGTGATTGATCTCGCCAAACTCCCACCGTTTTTATTAGTTGACGGTTCCGTAAAATTGTTCACGAATCAGAAAGAATTGGAAAGAGCGGTAGAAAATTATTACAAAAGCGTAACCACCAGAGGTGCGGATGAATTCTGGGGATCTACCGATTTCAAGGCCGCTGGATTGTGGTTCAATTATCGCGATTATTCCGTATTCGAAGTTCGTTCCGATCCTTGGCTAGTTCCCGGCACCGCAAATCAATACGCCCAGTACAGGGTCACTTACAGGTTCGATGCAAAAGGGTGGCCTGCGATGGATGATGCGATCGATGTCGCTGAATACAAATTCAGAAAAGTAGATGATAATGTAGCGCGAGGTGTGTTCAGCTTTCTTTCCAGACAATCGGTTGCCATAATCGACGACAGCGTTATGACAAGGCGTGTGCTAACATATTCAACAAGACATGGCTTTGATAATCTTAGGCTTGTATACGATCATGCCGACCCAGCCCGTGTGGCAGATGCATTTCCCGGTTCCAAGATAGCTAGAGGCAAGTAACGTTTTGATTCGCTTGCCTAATGACACGTATCTGTGCGATTATCTCTCCAATGAAATTTGACGTCGTAGTTATAGGTGCAGGCCCGGCAGGGCTTATGTGCGGGATCGAGGCCGCTAGGCGCGGGCGCAAGGTCGCTTTACTTGAAGGCTCGCACAAGATCGGGCAGAAGCTTCTTATGTCCGGCGGAGGCAGATGCAACTTCAGCAATCTTCGAGTGACCGCCGAAAATTACATCTCGCAAAATGTGCCGTTCGTTATAGATGCATTGGCTAAGTTCAACATCGATCGCATACTTTCGATCCTGAAAAAAAAATCACATCTCACATTACGAAAAGAAAGACGGCCAGCTTTTCTGCAGGCAACCGGCAAAGGCCATTCTTGGCGCGCTTCGAAAGGAGTGCGAGGGCTTTGGTGTTCAAATATTCAAAGATGTAATGATAAAGAGCGTGGCTAAAGGCGAACGATTCCAAATTCAAGTAAGCGGTAGCGAAAACATAGAAGGGGATTCGCTTGTCGTTGCAACCGGCGGGTTATCATATAAGAAGCTCGGTTCGTCCGATCTTGGCTACAAAATAGCGAGGCAGTTCGGGCTGAAGGTCATTGAATGCAGGCCGGGGCTCGTACCTCTCCAATTTGGCAACGAAGACAAGATCAAATTCGAAGATTTGAGCGGCATCTCTTTTATCGCTAAGATTAGTTACGGCAACAGATCTTTCCGCGATGGCGTTCTTATCACACATCGAGGCATAAGCGGCCCGGCGATACTGCAGGCATCTTCATATTGGAAGAAGGGCATGATGCTAAAGATAGACATTGCGAATGCCGAAGGCGTTCCAGCAAGGCTTGCAAAAATATTAGGCAGAACGAACGTATGGTCGATCCTTCCGAAGGCGACCGAAGGTTACGACCACGCCGAAGTAACGGTTGGCGGAGTTGATACATCGGAGCTATCGCCAGAAACGTTCGAATCCAAAAAAATTGCCGGCCTATATTTCGTAGGCGAAGTTCTCGATGTTACCGGGCAGCTTGGAGGATTTAATATCCACTGGGCCTTCGCATCCGGATCAGTTGCTGGCAAGAGCACATGAAAAAAAACGCAGAGCCAAATGGCCCTGCGTTTTTAGGGTATTGCGTTTCAACTATCGTTTAGAAATAAATATTAAATCCGATCGGGAAATCGAAGCTGTGTGTCGTGCTACTGCCTATAAAGGCCCTGTAATTCGCCTGAATTCCTATCGCAACATTTTTAACCACCAAATAATCGAGGCCAATTCCTGGGTTTAGAACGAAGCGTGTCGCACGATCGCCAAGCTTAAAGCTTCCGACACCCATGTTCAATCTAGCATACGGTAAAAGCTGGGTCTTCTTGTTCCAATATGCCCTTGCACCCACCGTGAATATCTCGGAATCGTATCCACTGGTCACGCTGAAATCTGTTTTGGCTTCCGGCATGAGCCAATCCCAAACGAAGTAGCCAACTTCTGCGCCGAGCGTAAACGTAGTTCTGCCGTCGACACCGCCGCCCCAAATGCGGTTCACGTCCATGTTTGCGCCGACCAGCCAATCTCCTTTTCCAACACTGTAATTATCCGGGATCGTTGGGGCTACCGATTTTGTCGATTGCGCCTTTGCTCCCTTTGCTGCTGCACTG
>CAIPVD010000119.1 GCA_903868375.1 uncultured delta proteobacterium | reverse complement strand
GAATTAGTCGACCGGTTGCGACGCCCGGGTTTTATCTAAGCGGCGCAACGGCGAGGTGTTTGAGCTATTCGCTGCTTATAAGAATATTCTGCCAAGCAGCGAATGGCGAGTTCCGAGCCGAGGGAGACAACTCGTGTCCGATTGCGGTTTATCTTAATACAAAATCAGCGTGGCGAGCAGTTGACGGCCACCCACGCCCATGCCACCGTTGCCTTTAAAAGCATATAAATTTTATTTTACCTTCACCAGCGGCAGCTGAAGTTCTTTTGCTGGCACAAAATCTTTATTGAATGTCCGCCTGTCGAATGAAGGCACCAGGAACCCGTTAGGAAGCCATCGCTGGCCGCACCGTTTGCAATATTTTTCTCCGCGAAGCCTCACATCCAGCCGAGAGCTTTTGCATCTTGGGCATCTTTGTTTAACGTTCGGTTCCATCGGAGACTGCCAATAGGAAATTTGGGGCCACAATGCAAGCTCAATTTAACGCCTGATCAGCAATTTGTAGAATTGGTACGCTGCTTCGGAGAGCCTCGATTCTTTTTTACGAATAACGCAAATGTTCCGCTTAAACGGGTCGCCGACTATTCGGAGATGCTTGCATTTGTGTTTGATTAGCTCGCTCTGGATCATGTACCTGGAGAGCAGTGCTATGCCCAGCCCCGTTTCCGCCATCCTAACAGATGCGCTGTTCGACCAAACATCCAGTATCTGTTTTGGAACAAGCCCTTTTTCGCGCAGCACTTTATCAATTATCTGGCGCGTTCGGCTCTTTCGCGGATAGACGATAAGCGGCCATTTCATTAGTTCTTCCAGCGTAACCTTTTTTTGCCCCGCAAGCGGGTTACCTTTCGGAACGAGGCAATCGATCCTGTCCGAATCCAGCACGTGTTCTTCGACAAGCGGATGCGATATCTCCATACCCGAAATTATCCCCACATCGTAGCGGCCTCTGATCACGCCGTCTTCGATATCGTCGCTGTCGCTAATTATCAATTCGACATGGACCTTGGGAAACTTGTCGTGGAACGCCTTAAGCCTTGGCGGAACGATCGTTTGAGTCGATGCATCGGTGAGCCCCAGCTTTAATGTGCCGGAAGGTTCTATTTGATCGATACTTAAGCTCTTCAGCTGCTCAATTCCTTCAAGAATAGGTTCGATCCGGCCGAGAAGCGCTCTCCCAAAGTCGTTAAGGTGGAGCCTGTTCTTTCTTCTATCGAATAATTGAGCCCCCAACTCATCTTCAAGGCGCTTTAGATGCTGCGAGACTCCTGGCTGTGTCATGGCAAGCTTCTTAGCTGCCTTGGTCAGCTTTCCTTCATTTGCCACCGATTTGAATATTTTAAGGTCTATGATTTCCATATGAACCATAATATACCGTTATGGACTGCATAAGTAAACATAATTTTATATTATGGCTAACATGTGAGATACATAACACCATGAAAAGAAAGAAATACATAGAGACAGGCAAGGCGAAGGCAAATACAGTGCTTCCGCAAAAAGGTTCGAGGGTGAAACGGTTGGAAGAGTGGGCTCTAAAGACGCTCGTCAAGATGCTGGAATCCTACGGAAAGAACACAGGCCCATTCGGTTTTGTAGATTGAGATCGCTTTTCACCGCACTTTCGAACATTTCCACTTGCGAATAACGCCGATCCGTGAGAGCTAAAAAGGTATGTCCTTTGCCGGATTCAAAGAGAAGGTTCCTTTATCGGACTATTCTACCTTTCGCATCGGCGGGACTGCGCGCCACCTATTTGAAGCATCTAGCTCCGAAGAGCTCGTTCAAGCTGTAAACTTCGCTAATTCCAAAAGCATGCCGTGGATGGTGATAGGCGGCGGATCGAATATCCTTTTCCCCGATGAAGGCATAGGCAAGGCGATCATAGCCTACCGAAGCCGTTTTTTGCCGGTACTTGTCGATAGATCGCACGTAAAAGTAAGTGGAGGCTCATCACTTTTCGATTTCTGCTGCTTTGCTGCAGGCCGTGGGCTGAAAGGGCTCGAAAAACTGACGGGAATTCCTGGAACCGTTGGCGGCGCGATAGCCGGAAATGCCGGAGCATATGGCACGTCTATCGGCACTAGTTTATCTAGCGTGACATTAATGGATAAGCTCGGGAATATTTCCGAAGTTGCCGCAAACGACCTACAATTTTCGTATCGCAGTAGCAGGATAAAGAGAACGGGCGAGGTTTTGCTAAATGCCACGTTCAAATTCGAGAATGAAGATTCATATGCGCTGATGCAAATCGTGGAAGAAACGCTTGAAGATAGGCGCATGAAACATCCAGATCCTGCCATTAACCCAACCGCCGGAAGTTTTTTTCAAAATCCGACAATAGATGGAATTCGAGTTGCCGCTGGAAAACTCATAGAAGAGGCCGGTTGTAAGTGCCTAAAGGTGGGGCTTGCAAGGCAATGGGACACGCATGCAAATATAATAGTTGCGGAAGCCGGAGCGAAAGCAGCGGATGTGAAGAGCCTTACGCAAATTTTATCTTCCAAAGTTCTGGCACAATTTGGTATAACTCTTGTGCCAGAAGTCGTTCAATTATGAACAATAAAACATAAGAGGTGAATATGGCCGAACACGAAATTGTAGATGGCGAAGTAGGGCGGGAAGGTTTTGTTCGTGGACTGAAACTTTTAGATGCCATTACGCTTGTCGTCGGCACCGTGATAGGTTCCGGTATCTATATAGTTTCCGCCGATATCACGCGGATACTCCAAAGCCCGGGCCTTATGCTTTTGGTCTGGCTAATCGCGGGAACACTTACCGTAGTTGCGGCTTTAAGTTTTGCCGAACTCGCAGCGGCGATGCCTAAGGCCGGCGGACAATACGTTTTCCTCCGTGAGGCTTATGGAAGGCTTCCGGCGTTCTTGTACGGCTGGACATTCTTCCTCGTCATTTCAACCGGAACGATCGCGGCGGTATCAGTCGCCTTCGCAAAGTTCATAAGCGTATTTTGGCCGGCGATATCGGCATCGAACGTTGTATTTCAATTAGGCGGCCTGCACGTTAACACGCAGCAACTTGTGGCTATCGCTGTTGTCATAGTTCTTACGTATATAAATTGCCGCGGCGTTAGAGAAGGTGCCGTCATTCAGAATATATTCACGGTTCTTAAAGTCTTTGCGGTGATAATCCTGGCGGTAGCAGGTTTAACTATTGGCAGGAACGCCGATATCGCGCACGCGAATTTTACTAATATGTTCGCGGGCGGGCCGACCGGATTTAGCGCCATAACTGCTATTGGCGCCGCTATGGTTGGCGGTCTTTTTGCGATGGATTCGTGGTCGTATGTCTGCTCCGCCGCCGCCGAAGTCGAAAACCCCAAGAAGAATCTGCCGCGCGCGCTCCTTCTTGGAACCGGGTTTGTGGCGCTTCTTTACATAGTGGTGAACATTGCCTACATGAACGTGCTGCCGCTTTTGGGAGATCCGAACGGAGCGAATGTGATAGCACGCGGAATT
>CAIPVD010000118.1 GCA_903868375.1 uncultured delta proteobacterium | reverse complement strand
GTCGCGAGTTCGACCCTCGTCTCCTGCTCATTTTAGGCACTTAGCAAATTCGCTAGGTGCCTTTTTTGTTTTTTGGCCTATTTGCAATCAATCGATCTTTACCGATATCTCGGCGCCGCCGAAAGGTGTGCTATCGAGGTTAATGCGGTTGTAATCGGTGTCCTTAAAAATGCTGTGGCCTTCGAATATATACCTGTTAAATCTCCAGCCTCCGCTAATTTTTAGGTCGATATCTTTGTGAAGTTTGAACGACGCAGAAGCGCCTAATGTCTTTTCTACAAAGAATATCTGCGCGTTATCTATCTCTCTGTTTGTTCTCCAGTAATGATCATCGGACCATTGGAAATAGGTTGCAAAACGGACCTTCTCCGAAGTGCTCAATCCGATATCGGCGTATGTCCTCATTATCGGGTAATAGCGTAGCGTGAAATTGACCTTGGATCTTGGCAGAAGCTGAAGATAGAAGGCTGGAACGCCGATCATTCCTCGCCCCCAATCCTTATTGAAGAGATAACCAAATCCAGGTATTGGCACATGACGTAAGAAATCGCGGTTGTTTGAATAGTTCAGAAAGAAGACCCACATAGTACCTGCGTTTGCAGGGACGAGCAGAGCGGCGTTGCCCATAATGTCGACCGTGTTGTAACCATCGAACGGCTGGTTCGACGCAGATCCGGCAAGCGCGGAAAATCCTAATATCCATCCATTCTGAAACTTATGCCTTACCGTGGGCCCGAAGTTTAGCTCCGAAAAAGTGTCCGACAAAGTGTCGCCGGTCGTTGGCAGCGTTAGCTCTTCGCCTAACGTCATAAGTTTTGCCGAGGCGCCAAATCCTAACTCTGTTGTAGCGTTGTGCCAGAGAGGAGTGAAAGATGAAATAGATTCTCGTGTCATCGACGTGGTTCCAGAGGAAGTATCGAAGCTCGTATCTATCGTTTGCTTTTGTCGGCCTATTAACGGATCTAGCAGAACATCGAAGCTGGGCCGTGCATGTAGGCAGGGTACGTTCAGGAACAGAACCAATATAATGAATAAGGCCTTCTTGATATTCATGAAGGCCCATTCGAACATTAATCGTCTATTATTTCAATTAATATATTCCGGATAAATGGCAACCCCATTCATTTTTTATGACTCTTGCCGGCCCCTTTTATCGCTTTCCATACCGCTTCGTTCGCTATTTTCTGGGAGTTCTCCGATACGGCTAAGAACACCTTCATGAAAAGTTCCCTCATTGTGATCCCTTCTTCGTTATTCCCAAGGCTCTTGTAATGTTGGACCGGAAAGGGGACATCGACGGGATCCCCAATGGGCGACTTCACTCTGATGGTCCCGTTCGCTATTTTGAAGTCATCTACCTGGAACTTAGGCCCGCCTTTTGAACCTCCGCGGACGTTCGCTTCAAGCTTCGTAAGATTATTGTCATTCTGGCTTCCTTCAACGTTGGCCAGCAGTGAAACTATCTCGAGTGAATGAATGACTGTCTTGTCGAAAAGTACGCTTAAAGGTGATGCGTGAACATTGATCCTATGCAAGTTTATTGCGTTAGTATTCCCATATCCCTCTGGATTGCCGATCGATAGATCATTTATTACAACTTTTCCCGAGAAAGGGGATACG
>CAIPVD010000117.1 GCA_903868375.1 uncultured delta proteobacterium | reverse complement strand
TCCCTTAAAGTCGCGAACACGCGGCATCGCGACGTTCACAAGCTTGTTAAGGAACTCGAACATTCGCTCCCTGCGAAGGGTGACAGATGCTCCGATCGGCTGGCCAGCACGCAACTTGAAGTTCGATATCGACTTTTTGGCGCGCCTTGTGACCGGACGTTGCCCGGAGATCGCTGCCATATCTGCTATAGCTGCGTCGAGTACCTTGGCGTCCTGTACAGCTTCCTTTAAAGACGTGTTTATCACGATCTTTGTTAAGCGCGGAACTTCCATTCCGTTCTTGTAGCCGAACTCCTTCTTTAGGAAGGGAACGCATTCGCTTGTATACTTCTCTTCGTAGATTGATTTAGCCATATTACTTCACCGTGTCTAAAAGTTCACCGCATTTTGCGCAAACGCGACTTTGTTTCTTGTCGATCAATTTGCACTTTACCTTAACCGGCTTATTACACTTGCCGCACATGACCATCACGTTCGACCAATGCAACGGAGCTTCTTTTTCAATGATACCGCCCTGCTTGAATTGCTGCGACGGTTTTCTGTGGCGCTTCACCATATTGAGCTTCTCAATAAGTACGCGCTCTCTCTTAGGATAGACGGCCAATACTTTGCCGGTCTTTCCTTTTTCTTTTCCACAGATGATCTTTACTTGATCACCTCTCTTTATGTGTGACTGTTCGAATTTCATATCTTTTCCTTTACAGGACCTCTGGCGCCAACGAAATAATCTTCATGAACTTTTTGCTACGAAGTTCCCTTGCCACGGGCCCGAATATACGAGTTCCCATCGGTTCGCCGGACGTTTCGATCAAGACCGCAGAATTGTTGTCGAACCTGATGTACGATCCATCTGGCCTGCGAAGTTCTTTTCTCGTCCGAACGATGACCGCGCGTTTCACATCGCCTTTTTTCACCTTGGCCTTTGGAATGGCTTCTTTTATCGCAACTACGATAACGTCACCGACCGTTGCATAGCGCCTTTTCGAGCCACCCAACACCTTGATGCAGACAACCTTTTTCGCGCCTGAATTGTCTGCAACCTCTAATCTTGATTGTAGTTGAATCATAAGTTTTTATGCTTCGGTTTTTTGTGTCGCTGTGTCATCTACGCCCTTCTCAATGAAGAGCCCCTTTGCAACGACCTCCGAAACCTTCCAGCACTTTGTTTTGCTGATCGGCCTGGTCTCAACTATGCGAACCTTATCGCCAAGCTGGCAGACGTTCTTCTCGTCGTGAACGTGGAATTTTTTGCGTTTGCGAATGTACTTTTTATACTTCGGGTGCATCACGACGCGTTCGATCTCGACGATTATAGTTTTGTTCCCGCTCTTGCGGACGACCATGCCGGTCTTATTCTTTATTTGCCTATCCATTTTTCACCTTACTTAATTCTTTCTGGCGAATGAAAGTCTTCACCCTGGCGACCTGCTTACGCAGCACCTTCAACTCGTTAGTCTTTTCAAGTTGACCCATCGAATGCTTGAAACCAAGCTTCGAAAGGTCGGACTTATATTCGGTCTCGAGCTTTGTTAGCTCATCGACTGTCTTTGATTTTAGATCGATCTCTTTCATATATACCTTATTTTATGACCTCGACTCGCGGGTCGTTGAACGCTCGATTATTTTCGTTAACACCGGAAGTTTGTGTCCGGCAGCCGTTAATACTTCTACGGCCTCCTCTTTAGTTATACCTTCGATCTCGAAAAGAACGCGGCCTCTTTTAACCGGTGCCACCCAAAATTCAACCGCACCTTTACCATGGCCCATTCTAGTTTCGACCGGCTTCTTCGTGATCGGCTTGTCAGGGAATATTCTGATCCACATCTTGCCGCCGCGCTTAAGAGAACGAGTTATACAAACACGGCAAGCTTCGATCTGGCGGGCTGTTACCCAGCCATGTTCCAAGCCCTGTAGGCCGAAATCACCGAACGAAAGATTGCAACCGCGGGTCGCAACTCCGTAAAGTCTGCCCTTTTGTACCTTGCGCCATTTTGTCTTAGCTGGTTGTAACATATATAGTTCCTGGGTTCCTTAAGTTACTGTGTTGCTGGGCAAAAAACCAAACAACTCAACAACTCATCAACTCGGTAAAACATCTCCCTTATATACCCACGTCTTCACGCCGATCTGTCCGTAGGTCGTCTTTGCCTCTGCGAATCCGTAATCGATATCCGCCCTAAGTGTGTGGAGAGGAACGCGGCCTTCACGTGTCCACTCTGCTCTTGCTATTTCTGCTCCGCCCAAACGGCCGCTAACATGTATCTTGATGCCTTGAGCGCCTAACTTCATTGCGGTTTGAACCGCCTTCTTTACTGCCCTTCTAAAAGCCACGCGGCGTTCAAGCTGCATGGCGACGTTTTCTGCTACTAGCTGCGAATCGATTTCGGGCTTTCTTACTTCTTGGATGTTCAGCACGACCTCGTTCTTGCTGTATTTCTGCAGTTCCTTCTGCATCGTATCGATGCCAGCGCCCTTCTTGCCGATAACAAGCCCAGGGCGAGCGGTCCAGATCGTGATCTTGACCTTCGCTGCAGCACGCTCAATCTCGACCTTTGAAACTCCAGCGTGGTACAATTTCTCCTTCACGTATTTCTTGAAGAAGTTGTCCTCGTGGACGAGCTTCGCGTAATCCTTGCGCGGCGCAT
>CAIPVD010000116.1 GCA_903868375.1 uncultured delta proteobacterium | reverse complement strand
GTTCCTGGGTTCCTGGGTTTCTGGGTTCCTGGGTTGAATTGAGGTTCATCATGACGAAGCGCGATGCGTTCCAGAGCTTGTTCATGAAATTTCTGCCGACCTCGATGCGATCTTCGCTGAAAAGAATATCCTGTCCCTTAGGAGCTATAAGCATAAGCCCGAAGCGAAGCCCGTCGGCGCCGTATTTGTCGATGATAACAAGCGGGTCGGGTGAATTACCTAAAGACTTGCTCATCTTGCGGCCTTGCGCGTCGCGGATGATGCCGGTGAAATAAACGTTTCCGAACGGTTTTTCGTCCATGAACTGAAGGCCTGCCATTATCATGCGTGCGACCCAGAAGAAGATGATATCGGGGCCTGTTACCAGGTCTGTCGTTGGATAGAATTTTTCCAGTTCCTTTGTTTTAGCCGGCCAGCCCATCGTTGCAAATGGCCAGAGCCAACTTGAGAACCATGTGTCTAATACATCGTTATCCTGTCTGATATCTGCACTGCCGCATCTGCACTTTGCCGGTTTTTCCACGCTGACTATCGGATCTCCATTGCACGCATTGCAATACCATGCCGGTATCCGGTGGCCCCACCAGAGCTGGCGGCTAATGCACCAGTCGCGTATGTTCGTGAGCCAGTGGGTGTAAACCTTTGCCCAGCGTGCCGGCCAATATTTTATCTTGCCGCTTTCGACGATCTTCAACGCCTCTTTTACTTTGGGATATTTTAGGAACCACTGTTCAGATAGCATCGGTTCGATCGGGACGTCTGCGCGTTGGCTATAACCAACGTTGTGCTTATAGTTCTCTGTCTTCTCAAGCAGCCCCAACTCTTCCATATCTACGACGACCGCCTTACGGCATTCGAACCTGTCCATTCCTTCGAATTTTTCTCCAGCCTCTGCGGTCATGATGCCGTTGTTGCCGATCACTTGCGTAAGTGGCAGCTTGTGACGTAGCCCTATATCATAATCGACCGGGTCGTGTGCTGGAGTTACCTTGACAGCGCCGGTTCCAAAGTCCAGCTCCACTGCATCATCTGCAACTATTGGTATCGGTTTGTTCTGGAGAGGGAGCAACACTTTTTTGCCGACGAGCGCTTTGTATCTTTTATCCTTCGGATTTACCGCGATCGCTTCATCTCCCAGCATCGTTTCCGGACGAGTGGTCGCAACTACGACATATTCGTTCGGAACTTGTGCGCCCTTAGTATCTAGAATCGGATATTTGAAATGCCATAAATGCCCGTCGGTCTCCTTCATCACGACTTCTTCGTCGGAGAGCGCGGTGCGCGAGACAGGGCACCAGTTGACCATCTTTTTGCCGCGATAGATAAGCCCCTTCTTGTGAAGATCGACGAATACCTTTTGAACGCATGCGGAATAATTAATGCGTGGGCTTGGATTTCTCGCATCGAGACCGTCCATTGTAAATACTTCACGGCTCCAGTCGCATGAGCAGCCTAACTTTTTAAGTTGATTTATGATGATGCCGCCATGCTTGTCTTTCCATTCCCAGACCTTCTTTAAAAATTCTTCGCGGCCCAAGTCGTCGCGATGTTTTATCTTTCCTTCTTTCTTAAGCGTTCGCTCGACCACCGTCTGCGTTGCAATGCCCGCGTGATCGGTGCCGGGCAGCCACAGCACTTCAAAGCCCTGCATTCGTTTGCGGCGGACAAGAATATCCTGCAGAGTGTTATTCAACACGTGGCCCATGGTAAGTACGCCCGTTACGTTAGGTGGCGGTATCACCATCGAATATGCCGGTTTTTTAGAAAGCGGATCCGGCGTGAAATATTTTTTTTCTAACCACTCCGAATACCATTTGTCTTCGACGCCTTTCGGGTCGTATGCCTTTGCTAATTCTATATTTTCCATAAGTGGGAGGCATATTAGGTAATTGGGCCGCACCTTGCAATACGAATTTTCTTATGCTAAAGGTGTTCTTGCAATGCCTTTAGATATCAAATCTTTTCCGCAAAGCCCCGGCGTTTACCTGATGAAGGACAAAAAGGGGGCGATACTTTATATTGGCAAGGCCAAGAACCTGAAGAAAAGGGTGGCGCAATACTTTGGCCGCGAGGCTTGTACGCGTTATCAGATAAAGTTTCTGATGGAGCGTGTAGCTGCGATCGAGTACGTTCAGACCGAAACTGAAAAAGAGGCGATCCTCCTCGAATTCAAGTTTATCCAAGAACACTTGCCTAAGTACAATATCGACCTTAAAGATAACAAGACGTTCATGCGGATCAAGATCACCACAAATCACGCGTTCCCGGGCATCTGCGTAACGAGGCGCGTGAAAGACGATGGCGCGACATATTTTGGCCCGTACGTATCTGCCCAGATCTGCCGCGATGTAGTCGATCAGCTGGCGAAGTTCTTTAGGATTAGAACGTGCTCCGATAGGGAATTTCTGAACAGAAGCCGGCCTTCCATTCAATATGACATTGGCCGTTGCACGGCTCCTTGCGTCGGCCAGGTGTCGAAAGAGGAATATGCAGAGCAGGTCCGTGACGCCATACTTTTTTTGAAGGGCCGAAACCGCGAACTGATAGATCATCTGCGCGAACGGATGAAGCGCGCATCAGAGAAAACGAATTACGAGGCGGCGGCAAGGCTGCGCGATCTGATAAAGGGAATTAAGGGGATGCTTGAAAAGCAGAATGTGATGTCGCCGGACGAGAGGATGTTTGAGCGCGATGGTACGCGACCGTCGTCCGAAGACAAACTATACAATCTAATAGCGCAGAGGCTGAAAACAAAGCTGCATTTGAAGTCAAGGCCGCATCTTATCGAATGCGTTGATATCTCGAACATTCAGGGAACCGTTGCAAACGGCGCCATCGTTTCATTTTTAGATGGCGCGCCGTCGAAGTCGCGCTATCGCTTGTTCAATATCACCCGTGAAGAAGCCCCGAACGATTACGCGATGATGGCCGAGGTTTTAGAGCGCAGGTTCAAACATGAAGAATGGCAAAGGCCCGATGTTTTAATGGTCGATGGCGGGCGAGGGCAACTTTCCATTGCGTGCAAGATCCTTCGCGATCTGGATATTAATGATGTGAGCGCAATAGGTATCGCCAAGGTCAAAGGCTCGCACAAAAAGTCGAGCGACATGGCTCAAGTATTTTTGCCGAACAGGGTAAATCCTTTGCGCTTCAAACGTGGCGAGGCAGCGCTTCTCTATTTAATAAGGATACGCGACGAAGCCCACCGATTTGCCATAAAACATTACCGCAAGCGCCATTCCAAAAAGTTACTTACCACATAATTATACGATTCAAAATGAGAGAAATTGACGGTGACTGTCAGTTTTTTATCAATTTTGAATTAATCAGATCTTGTGCGACCTGTGCCTTAATGTTCATAACCTATTGAAAATCAACATCTTATAGGCTTATTCCATCGTTATTTTCAAACGTCAGAACTTGGCATCAGTCTTGCTCTATCTAAAGGTGAAAGGAAGGAGCAAGATATGGCAAGGACAGAACAAGAAATGACAGAGCTGGTAGTAGAAAATGTTCCGGAACCGAATCTTGGTGAAATAGGGACACAGAACCCGATGGTATTATCATGCGGAGGTATTTTCATCCCGCGCCCGAAGCCAATGGGCCTGAACGACGAAATATACAAGATACTAAATACGCCAGATACAAAGGAGCCAACGAAACTTGTTAGCGGAAGCTTTCACATGAACCTGCTTCAGGAAGTGCTCCACAAGGAATCTATGAACTAAGGCCAAAGGCCTTCAGCCCTTACGGGGAGCGCCAACTACCCGTGAGGTTTCCTCTCTCGAACGTCGAATGCCCCTGTGAGAACAGGGGCTTCGGTGTTTATTAAGCATTTTTGGGGACAAGTGTTGCGAGA
Source organism: uncultured delta proteobacterium (assembly GCA_903868375.1). Taxonomy (GTDB): domain Bacteria; phylum UBA10199; class UBA10199; family 1-14-0-20-49-13; genus CAIPVD01. The sequence continues at coordinate 1,351 of CAIPVD010000116.1, read as the reverse complement.
TTCTTTTCGAATGGCGCTTCGGCAACGCCGTTTTCGGTTATTATTGCGGTGATGAGTTCAGCAGGCGTTACATCGAACGCCGGATTTCTAACGTTCACATAGTCCGGAGTTATCTGATGCTGGAGGATGTGCGTTACTTCATTTTCTGAACGTTCTTCTATGGGGATTTCTAGCCCGCTCTTTTTCTTAAGGTCGATCGTCGATGTCGGTGCGGCAACATAGAATGGAATGTTGTGATATTTTGCGAGAACCGCCACGCCAAACGTACCGATCTTATTTGCCGTGTCGCCGTTCGCGGTAATGCGGTCGGCGCCGACGATGACCTTGTTTATCTTTCCTTCGCGCATCATGTAGCCCGCCATATTATCGGTGATGACGGTCACATGCATGCCATGCTTTTGCAGTTCCCATGCGGTTAGCCTAGCGCCTTGCAGCATCGGCCTGGTTTCATCGGCATAAACGTGAAGAGTTTTTCCTTCTTCATCTGCGGCGTAAAGAACTCCAAGCGCCGTGCCGATTCCTGCAGTTGCAAGCGCACCTGCGTTGCAATGTGTGAGAACGTTGTCACCGTTCTTGAAGAACAGTTTGCCATTTTCGCCGATCTTTCTGCAGGCCTCTCTATCTTCGTGATATATCTTCAGCGCCTCTTCTTTTAGGCGTTCCTTTAATTTATTGATCGGCATCTCTTTGTGAAGCAGGCATATCGCCTTCATCCGTTCGGTCGCCCAGAAAAGGTTGCTTGCCGTTGGGCGAGTGGCGTCTATCGTTTCGCAAACTTTCACGATCTTTTTATAGAACTCGTCGAACGTTTTAACGGCGATGCCAAGTGCTCCAAGAGCCACTCCCATAGCAGCCGCAACGCCTATCGCCGGCGCGCCCCTTATCACCATCGTCTTTATCGCGTCTGCCACCGCCTTGTAGTCTTCGTATGTGTTGTAAACTTCCTGCAACGGCAGCTTGCGCTGGTCTATCATTATTACCTTGTCGTCTTTCCATTCGATCGTTCTGATTGTGTTCATAGATTATCCTAATTTTTTCTTTAATAGATCATTTACAAGTTTCGGATTTGCCTGTCCCTTCGTCGCCTTCATCGCTTCGCCTACGAAGAATCCGAAGAGCCCAAGCTTGCCAGACCTGTATTTTGCAACATTGTCCGCGTTCTTTGCAAGTATCTCATCGATGATCGGTTCAATAGAAGAGGCGTCGGATACCTGCACCAGCCCCTTTTCTTTTATTATGACTTCCGGATCCTTACCCGTTGCGAACATCTCTTCAAATACCGACTTGCCTATCTTGCCGCTTATCTTGTCCGTTTCAATCAGCTCGACAAGTTTAGCGAGGCTTTCCGGCT
>CAIPVD010000115.1 GCA_903868375.1 uncultured delta proteobacterium | reverse complement strand
TGATCAGAGCTGCTAGCAAAAACTCGGCCGTCTGTAGCAACCAAGGCCTGCAAAACATCTGTACCACGCACTTTCTTTATCCCAAGTTCTCCGTCACCAGATGCGCCGCACCTAAAATATGCTGCTACCGACGCATGCGCGTTTTCGCGAAACGCATCTGGATAAAGCGCTTGTAGCGCGGCAGGCGAATCAAGTTTCGGCTCGCCAAATAATGGATTTACTGCGCGGGTACCCATATCCACCCCCGAGGTGGAAATGGCAGGCACCGATGGAGCAACTACGATCGGCTCAAATGTAAATTGAGAAAACGCTGCGGTTCCAAGCACGTTAAAAGTTCCACCAATGGTCGAAAAGTTGTTCACAATGCCTCCTTTAATTTTTCAAACTTATTAGCCGATGTTTGGATATTTGGCAAGAGTTTTATTCGACGCTTACAGTAGGGCTTTTCCATCTATATTACCCGGCACGTCATGACCCATTAGCTTTAGATATGTCGGGAATATATCTATCGTACGGATCGGCCCGTCTGGCAGCCGGATGTTGGAGATGATAGGCACGTGCATATGTTTGCGATGCAGGCTTCCGTGGCTCGATCTGTGTTCTGGATTTTCATATTTCACACGAAGGTCGAAGCCCGGCGTGGCGCTAACTATAACGTCGCCGCAACGCGGAGATGAAAAAATATGCGCGAGCTGATAAGATGCATCCGGATAATCGGAATCGAACGTAAGCGAAAGGCACGCATCGGAAGAGAACTGCTTGGAGCCGAACGTGTAGCCGAACGGATCGTTCCCCTCCACATTGTAATCTATCATGCCGTCTTCCATCTTTATCTTAGCTACGCCGCGCCTCGTCATTGCAACCAAATTACCGGCGCGGTCCTTCACCGCCAGCACATCTACAGCCGGCTCCGCCAAAAGCTCGCTTAAAAGGCGCGGGTACATCTCGTTTATATCTTCTAACGTTGCCGGTTCGGACCAATCACCGATGCTTTCGGGAGATTGCTTCGCTCCGCTCGCAATGACACGTTTTTTAAAATACAAATTCGTCATGCCGTTGCCGGAGACCATATTGGCGGCGACGCAGCCTTTGCGGTAAGTGAGTGGAAAGTAGAACGTCTTGATGCCGCGCGATTCCAAAAATGTGTTCACGCAAAAATGCGAATGCGTTTCAGAAAGTCCGTGGTCGGAAACGATCCAAAGCATCGTATCTTCCCACTGTCCCTTCTTCTTCAACTTTTTAACAAGTTCGCCAACGCCCGAGTCCAGCGCGCGGTACTGGCCAATAGCATATTCGTGGGTTGGACTCGCCAGATGAGAATATTCGTCTATACCGGGTATAACGGTGAACAAAAAGTCGAGCCCCTTATCCACCGCCTTAACAGTTTTCTTAAGTGCCGCATCGTCGACAAAACGCCAGCGGTCGGTTAGATGGCCATAGTACCAGTACCATATCCGCATTATCTTCGTTAGGTTCCTATTTCCGACGCCGCGATTTATGGAATTGAATATCGAATACGACTTCGGCAAAATTTCGAACGATGTGTAAATGTCGTTCCTCATATCCGAATTGATAAGGAACGTTTCTGGCCCCACGTAACTTCTGTACCGGCCATGAGTTCCCATCGAGAAGATAGATCCGTGGCCATAGCGCGCGTACTTTTTCTTATCGAACCAGCGGATGCCCGGGATATTGCAGGTTGCGGGCAGGCATCCGGTAAGATACGGAATGTGCGCGGGGCCGGTTGTCGACGGAAATACGCTAACGGCGGTTTTGAACGAACCGTTATCTACAAGATGCTCTTTAATGCTTGGGAGTTCGCCGCGAGCTAAAAGATCCCGAAAGACATCGGGCTTCGAACCGTCGGCAAGAAGTATAATGCAGCGTTTGTATTTCATGGGCCTTGAATACTAGTCGCCCTTTTTATTTTTGATCTCGGTCAACTTGTTCTGCATTCGGCGAACCAGGTCCGGATAACCGCTTTTCTTAATGATGGAATCGAACTGGAACTTGTAATTATCTACAAGGCTGGCGTCATCGACTATAACGTCGTAGATCCTCCAACCTGTGCCCTCTTTTTTAAGTTTGTAATTCAGCGCGACGCGAACGTCTTCCGACTTTACATATACGGACGTCTTAACGAACGACCTGCTCTTGTCTTCATTGATGAACTTTTCGGCCTTGTAAGCTATCTGATAGACAGCCTGTGACTTCGATTTTTTCTTTCCCTGTTCTTTGGAAAGGATAGCCTTGTTCTCTAGCAGGTCGGTTAGAAGCTGCACGAAGTCGTCTCTTTCTTTGTCCGTGCGATCGTTCCAATGTTTACCAAGCGACACCCGCGAAAGCTCTCTGATATCGAACGTTCCATGAATGATATCCTTCTTTAATTGGCGATTGAATTCCTTGTCCGCCTCGCTCAAGTTCGCGCCCGTTTTATAATCGTCCAGTTTGGTATCAAGGTCCTGGATCGCCCGCATTGCGCTACCTACCGGCGCCTTATCGGCAAATGCATGCACGCTTACAAGCAGAAACATTGCGATCAACAAACTCTGTATTTCCCTCATTTCGCCACCTCCGGCAATAAGCCTATTTTTTCGTCGAGCAGCGCGAGTGCAACATTATGATCGAAGACCGCTTCGAAGTAATGCCCTCGCATTAAAAGAACCATCTGCAATGCATCGACTAAATCCCTTTGTTCGCCCACACCTATGTCGTAATTACTTTGCGTAAAGAATAGCAACTGCCTCGCCGTCTTTTCCGCCTCTTTCGCGCGCCCAAGGTTCGCACCGGTCGTCCGTGCGCGCATGAAGGCGTCTTTCACGTCGAGCTTAATGCCTTCCTTTGCTATCATCTGCTCTAAATTCAACTTGTAATATTCGCTTTCGACCCTTTTCACCCTCGCGAGGCCTCCGTGAATATCGAGCTTGCCGGAGAGCTGAACGCCAAGCCCTGCACGCGTGAAGTTGAACGGATCGTTAAAATCGTCGGTCACCTGAACACCGCTTAAATGGCCAAGCGTACGACCGATCTCGAAATATCCGCCAACGCCAAAATCCGGCGCCATCTTGCGCTTTTCGAGAAGGTACTGGTTCCGTTTTATTTCAAGCCCCGTTTCAAGAAGTTTTATGTCGGGCCTTTTTTCCATTGCGACGGCAAGATAATCATCGAAAGGTTTAAGCTGCGATTCCAGAGGACGCAGCTTATCGGAATTGACCATGATAATCGTTCCTGGAGAAAGCCCCATCTGTATGCGA
>CAIPVD010000114.1 GCA_903868375.1 uncultured delta proteobacterium | reverse complement strand
TTCTGCTGTCCATGCTTATTGCGGCACCATACGCACACGCAACGCTGGTTAGCACCAACGTTTCGTTCGATCAGCGCTTGCGCGATTCAGACGTTGTAGTCCAAGGCCATTGCATTAGCGCAACGCAGGTACCTGCTAAGACCCCGGGCCTCCTTGCGAATGGAGAGGTCGACTACCAGATAAAGGTAACCGCAGATGCGGCAAAAGGTAATTACAAAACCGGCGATATTATAAATCTCAAGGTAAAGAACATAACCGGAGTGCCGGTACTCCGTCCAAACACCGATAGCATTATGTTCTTAAACATGCCGACATCAAAGGATAGCTATGCTTCGTTCACCGGCTTAAGCCTTGGCAACATCAACCTGGTAAAAGACAACACAGGCATACTGCGTGTCCGGCCACAGGCATTGCGAAACGTCCCAATGAACACCCTTTTGACGAAAATGCCGGCGCTGGGTAAATCTCTCACGACTTCACAGACGGATATAATGAAGAACAACACCGTGAACAACGTCAGTGCAGACGACTTTATCTCGATACTTAAGGGCATAGCACAGGCTCAACAGAACACGCAGAAATAACTAGCGAGGTCAAAAATGGCCACAAAAAAACACGCGTTAACCGCTCTAATATTCGCCTTTTGCCTCTCCTTCGGATTAAACGCATTTGCGGGCGGGGCGTTCTACATTTATCCGCAAGACACGGGTGGCTCACCATACAAATGGGACGGTGGAAATATCCATTGGCGAAGCGATGCCGGCAACTTATCTAGCAACAACGGCACGGTAAAGATACCGGGCCCAACTCCGGATATATACAAAAGCTTATGCAAGACGATAGCCGATCCTTGCGCACAGATGGATAAATGCGGCGCGATCATGTGCGTCGATTTCCTCTTCAAGAGATGGGCAACGGCGCAACTCGTCACCGCCGCCACAGACTCGCCTGTAAAAGCCGCACAGATAAACGTTACTTATGACGGCATGATCGACGGCAACACCGACATCAACGCCGAAAATTACTCAACATATAAGGATCAGTACAACGGCCTCGCAGAAAAAGGGACCATTACCCCAATACTTGTCATCTTCGATGAGGACGGAAGCATAATAGAGGCCGAAGCCGGCCCGAACCAGGAGAAATACCTTTTAGGCCTTACCGACCCGCTGCGCGACCCAACATTAAAGACAGGTTTCTATACCGGCGGCATCATGATATTCAATGGCTTGTTCATAAACGGCAAACTACCAAACACTAGCGATTCGAACGACAGAGAACCGTCGCTCGAAGTCAGCAACGTTAAATTCGCATCTTCGATGCTTCACGAAATTGGCCATGCAATGGGCCTAGACCACAGCCAGGGCCTTCGCGCAGCCAACGGTTCATCGGAAACAGGCACCGACAACCCCGACGGCATTCCAACAATGTACCCGCAGCTTTTGAACTTCGATTCAACTCACGAAGGCGCACAATACGACCTTCATACGGACGATATAGTGGCGCTCGCTTCGCTTTACCCAACTGACTATTTCATTAACAAGTTCTGCACCATAAGAGGCGAACTGCAGCATTCGAATAAGGACCCGTATCAGGGCGTGAACGTAATTACATATTCAACGGATGATGACAAGTTCATGGATTCGCGTTCGTTCGTTTCCGGTTCGATCTATCCACCAAGCACAAAGAACGGGCAATACGTACTGAACGGCATCGTTCCATGCAAAAAATACACTATCGTCTATGAAGCCGTATGGAAGAACTACCAGCAATGGCGCGGCGGCATTAACCCATACGACGGCAACATGATAGGCCCGGACGAAAACGACATAACCAGCGGCGTTACGATAACCGTTGGAGGCTATGCATCGGATACCGCCATATGTAACCCAAACAACCTGTGCGACACAACGCCGATACCTGCTACCTATTCAGCAAAGGGCCAGGTAATAAACGCCGACCCAGCTTCGTCCGTACCGGAGGCAACCGATAGCGCTTCCGATACCGGCAAAAAAGGATGGTGTATGTCCATCGCAGGCGGCTTTTCGCCCATTTGGGGCCTTATCGTTCCAGCCCTAGCCATATGCGGGTTTGCCGCCAGATCAGCGAAACAAAGGAAGAAAAAGGCTTAAAATCCTCATTTTTTTAGCAACTTTTTCCGATTTCAGCCGACAATATATATGAGATGCAACGGTTACTAAAATCACTATATTTTGCGCTTATTTTGCTTGTCCTGCCGATAAGGGCATTTAGCGGCGGGCCCTTCTTCGTCGATCAGTCCGGAAGCGGCGCCCCGCTCACATGGCAGGGAAACACCATCCACTGGACGGTAGATTCCGGTCCCCTTAATTCCTCTATCTCTAACGATAAGGCCATCGCATGGGTAAAAGAGCTCTTCGATATCTGGAAGAACGTGACACTAGAGAATGAAAAAGGCGTTCAGGTTCCGGTCGTCGATTTGGACGTCGAATATAGCGGAGAAGCCGGCTACGACATAACCGCCGACAATTACATCGACTACATTAAGAACAACTCATCTTCCAAAGCTATTGTAATATTCGATCCCGACGGCGCAATAATCGATAAGGAGTTCGGCACAAAGGCACATAATTACGTGGTCGGTTTTGCAACGCCCTTCTCGAACGGTGGCCCGTATTTCGTAGGCGGCGTTATCGTACTTAACGGCATTTTCTTGAACGGCGCAAGCGGCACTCCCAAAATAAGTGAAAAAGAATTCAAGGCGGCGATCCTTCACGAGATCGGACATCTTTTAAATCTTGACCACACGCAGGCAAATAACGAAGCGGTGGATCGGTTCCAAAGCGGCGACGATTCGCTTGCCGGCGAGATCCCCACGATGTATCCGGTACTTTACACGGAAGAACAGCTAACGCCACAATCGGACGATATAATAGCGCTGGCGGAACTTTATCCTTCCAAAGAATATACGCAGAATTTCTGCCACATTACGGGCAACCTGCAATCGACCGATGGAAGCGGATTCCAGGGCGCAGACGTCGTTGCAAGGGCGACCGACCCTTCGTTCGAATGGGAAGACGTTCGAAGCTTTGTATCTGGAGTTAGGTATCCAGCTGGAACCGAGAGCGGCGAGTACATCTTGGGTGGCATCGTTCCAAACCGAAAATATGTCGTCGCGTACAGAGGGATCGACCCTGCGTTCACCGGAGGTTCAAGCATCGCCCCTTACGATCCGCCAAAGACCGGCATAGTATCTGCTACGATAGAAAAAGAAGTGATCGGATGTTCAAAAGGCGGAGATACAACGAACGTTAAAATTTCCAGAATAGCGATAGATGAATCGAACTCCGGGCCTACGATCGATACGGCCAGCGCAACAACCGGCGATTTCGGAGCAGCCCCATCCGGCGGCTGCAGCCTGATCATTCAATAATCATATCCACTAGACTTGCCACATGCTTTTAAAGGTGGGCTGTGGTATGTGCGTGGGTGGCCGTCAACTGCTCGCCACGCTGATTTTGTATTAAGATAA
>CAIPVD010000113.1 GCA_903868375.1 uncultured delta proteobacterium | reverse complement strand
GGTGCCAAGAAAGGGCTAGAGTATGTCATGGAAATGTCGTATCCAAATGCTGCAGCGTCGCCGCTTCCAATGCTGGACCTCATGGCGATATCGCAGGTTGTCGACCGCGTAGATAATGACCCAAAACTAAAAAGCCTTTTTTACGACGAAATAGGCGAAAAAGGGAACGGCTCGGCGTTGACCAGTGACGGCTCGATCGATCCCATTAACTTCAATAAGGACCTCGATCTGACGACCTTTTCATTGGCTCTCAAGTCATATGAAGATGGTACCTTGATGCGGAAGGATATGGACGAACTAACCGTTGCAATAAAAAGGCAGCAGGTTGAGATGGGCAAGATGAAAGAGACACTTGATAATGTGCTAGGGCGATTTAAGGAACTGAAAGAAAGAAATGAGATCCGAAAGGAAATAGAGAACGCAGATATTTATAGCGAAGAAGGGTTGAACAAACTTGCTACTGACCTTGGCGAAAAATATTCACCGAAGATCGCGAACGATATCGTATCTCCGCTAAGAAATCAGCTAAAGAACAAACAAGACCGTGAAACCATTGAACAGTTGCAAGCTTCGTGCAACGTTGCAAGCGCGTTTCTTCGTATAGCCGATCCTCAAGCTGCCGCTGTTTTTTCAACGATGGGCTCTATTGCACTTGCGATAGCCACCGAAAATCCGATAGCAATAGCCAATGCTATAGCAAGCGGCATCAATACGTTGATCGATGTGTTCGGAGGCCAGCCCAACGTTCAAGAATATATCCGCAAGTGCGTGAACAGCCTGCACGACCAGATAAATTCCCTATTCACTGCTATGCTCGCTAACTTCGCGTACCTTAACGATGAACTCGTAAGGTTTCAGATGCGAACGAAGGAACGTTTTGATTCGATCGATAGCCAATTCCACTATGTCATGGAAGAGAACCAGAGAATAATGGATGAGCTTCATGAAATAAAAGATATTTTGAAAAAAAAGATAGAAAGCGATGACAGAAGATACATATTCGACAAGCTGGAAGGATTCTACAAAAAAATCAACGAGGCAATGTCACATGTCGATATCAAACCAGAAACGATGATCGAGATAATAGAATCGGCGCAGTGGATCATAACAAGCATGAACAATTGGGTGCCTGAATGGGAAGGCGATAGGCGAGGGGACATCATTGCATCTGAATATTCACGTTGGTTGACAAGCGTTGGCAATGATGTGGCTGTAAAGGATAGCGCAACACCAAATTTAACGCTCTGGAAAGATGTTGTTCATCAGATGTGCACTGCTTTGGGAAGATACGAAGGCGATCTTAACGTGTTCACGCTGAAACGTTTGGGATCAGGTTTGGCCGGCAAGGCGGACAAGATAAATGTGGACGATTTCATTGATAACTTAGAGCAGCCTGGAAAGGACCTAAAAAAAGTTCAAGAAGGAATGTTAAAAGATGGAACGCCAGTATCGGCTGTGAATGGCGCTATCGATCGATATGGCAAGAACTGGGATAGAGTTAAAGCAGCGATGCGCTCAATGGGGACATCATTTTTTGAAAGCCCAGAAGGTGCGAGATATCTGGCCACGGGTCTTGATAGGAACGATTTGAACTTCGACGTTTTTGCCAATGCCGTTGACCTTGTTAAGTCGAGGAGCTTTGCAGGCTATCAACCGAACTTGCAGAATTTTAGTTATGCGGTACAGAAAAATATTTTTGGAACAGATCGTGTTCAACTATTATTGGATCCTGGATGGGCTAGCGCGACAGACAAGCCAGATAGCATATTCAGGATGATCCGCATTGCAGAGGCGATAGGTGCAGGTTCTCTTTCCGGAGAGATGGTGGTCGAATCCTACGTGGGAATGACACTTGAAAAGACGGTTCCGAATTTGTTCAAAAAATATAGCGATTGGTGGTTTGGCGGATATTCATGGTATATAGGTATCACAAAAAATTACGCTCCATTAAAAGTAACGCTAAAGCTAACGTTCAATGGCACTAATAATGTTGGTTCAGCCCCCATCCTTACTAGCATTAGTGTACGCGACGGCCATTGGCAGGAAGGCATAGATGCATATGGGAAGCATATTAATAACGATGGAGACCCACATAATTTTTATATCGAGCCGGTTCTTGGTTCCGG
>CAIPVD010000112.1 GCA_903868375.1 uncultured delta proteobacterium | reverse complement strand
TTCCGTGTACCTCGTCTTCTTCATGGTATCTCCTTTTTGACCCTCTTAGGGCCTCTTATACCACTACTTTTGAGGTTTCAACTGGTACAGTTTTTGGGGGGATGGTCACGACGAAGAAGGCACTCCAAAAGACATCCTTGCGCGTGAAGATACACTTACGGTTAGGAATAATAAACGGATAAAGATAATAACTAAGCCAGATGAATTCCTAGCTGCCATAAGAGACGATATTGTAAGATTTGTAATGGTAAGGATTCCTAACGGAAAGCTGGAACTTAGAATTGAAACGAAACGAGATCATAGCGCTATTCATGAGAATATGATCTTAGACGGTGAAACTATCATAGGTGGTGGCATAATAGCTCCAACTTGTGGGGGAAATAGTGTTGTGGTTAGCGGGGCCGCCGCAAATTTTGAGACAACTGATGATGATATTCGCTTCACCGGCATGGATTCGGACCTCCGCAATAGAGTGGATCCTCAAACAGGCATGAACACGATAATAGCTTACTTACAGAGGCTTCTCACAGGTTATGAACTCTCTATACGCAATTCGAAGTCTGGAAAAGTTTTTTATCCGGAAGTGGCGGGTGAATCGCAGCAACTCCACTTTGAAGATATTTTTCGCCTGCCGCTGTTGGAACAACTAAAGACCATATGGGAGAGGGTGGCAGTTGCATCAATACCACACGATCTTAGTGAAAGAAAAACTGTAGTGGCTTCCTTGGGTGAGAGTCAGTTGCGGAGATTATCTTTTTTTATGGATGCCTTGGCCATGGATATTGCAAAAAGCGGAAATTTTGATCGAAGTGGTATTGTATTTGGTGTTGGTGCGCATGGGATGAACGATCAGCTCATAAGAATGCTCATGGCAAAGGGGTTTTCAATAGATTCTCTTGAAAGCGATGAGATACAAAGAAAATGGAAAGAAGCAAATCCCGATCTTGCCGATCATTGGGACAAAACGCAGTTATCGTTCTATCCTTACGGCGAACCAGCGGGAGAATATCCTCCAGAACGAAATATAATGATCTGGTCAGAAGCGGATGGCTCAATACCATTAGCGGAATACCTTGCAATTGGAGGCCTTTTGGTAGTTCAGACGAATACGCCAAAAAAGTCCGTCGATAAACTGAAAGCCGATCCTGCTTGGGAGCTTGTTTTTGAGCGTGATGTAGATCTGGACGACTATCTCATCCCCGCCGATTCTGCAGAGCTAGACCCAGATTACATCGAAGTCGGTTCCCCAAAGGTCGCCATCTTCCGTAGGCGGAAGTAAGCCTTCAATTTTAACTTTACAATAAGGTACCTCTCTTTTAGTATCCGGCCACTATGCATCCAATATTATTTAAGATTCCACTATTTGGCGGGCTAACGATCTTCACTTACGGCGTTCTTGTCGCGACCGGTTTTTTGGCCGGGATCTACGTTGTTACTCGCGAGGCAAGGCGCGTTGGCGAAGACCCGGCAAAGGCGTTAGACCTGCTCTTCTGGGTGATCGTAGCCGCCATAATCGGCAGCCGCGTCTATTATGTCTTAACGATCGAGTTCGATACAATACTTTCCGACCCTCTCTCATTCTTTAAAATATGGCGCGGCGGGCTCGTGTTTCAGGGCGGAGTTATAGGCGCATTCATCGTTGGTTTCTGGTGGATAAGGAAGCATAAGCTGCCGCTTTGGAAGTGGATCGACATGTTCACGTTTGGAATACCTCTTGGCCACGCGATAGGCCGCCTCGGTTGCTTTATGGCGGGCTGTTGCCACGGGCGTCCGGCACCGAACGGCTGCTGGTGGGCGGTGACCTTCCCGGATAATGTAAGTTCGTTCGCGCCTCCAGGCATTCCGCTATATCCAACGCAGCTCATGGAATCGTTCGGCGAATTCGCAATATTCGCCTTTCTTTATTTCGTTCTCCGCAAGCGGAAAACGTTCGAGGGAGAGATAATGAGCGTATATCTCTTCCTCTACGCGATACTTAGATTCGTAGTTGAAATGTACCGTGGCGGCGAAACGCGCACGTTTATATTTGGATGGTTTTCAGCTGCTCAACTTGTAAGTATTATTATGGTTGCATTTGCGGCCTTTATCTGGATAAACAACCGAAACCGCTACAGATTGGAGGGGAGATGAGGAAAGGTTATTTGAAATTTGGATTTTGGAATTTATTTGGTATTTGGATTTTGATATTTGGAATTTCTGCCTCCTGTGCTCACCCGATGATGGAAGGCAAGAAGTATACCGTAGCTACGGTTTCAAGGTCGTTTGCGGGCGACGCGAACCATGCGTACGAAGCGGTGCGCTGGGCATTAAAGACGACCGGTTACAACATAATAAAGGAAGACTTGGATAACGGCGTTATCACAAGCGGCTGGCTGCCATCCGGTGTCGATTCTTTCTATATTGCACCGTTCGGAGAAGAACATAAAGATTACGGCGTGAACGGCTCCTATTACAGGCTCGAGATCAAGCTAACGCCAGATGCCGGCGGGGCGCGCACTACGGTCGATGTTACGTCTCAAGTGAAGAGCATGGCCATTCATCTAAAGTCGAGCGAAGTGGAAGAGCGAAAGATACTTAAAAAGATAGCCGACTATTTGCGTGGAGAAGATATCAAGCTCACCAATATTGGCGTAGAGGAGTAAAGGACCAATGGAATATAAAGACACGTTGAATTTGCCGAAGACCGAATTCCCAATGAAGGCAGATCTTGCTAACCGCGAGCCGGGTTACATCAAAAAATGGGAAGAGACGAAATTGTATCAGCAGATGCTCGCGCAACGGCAAAAGGGAAAGACCTTTATCTTGCACGACGGCCCTCCGTACGCCAATGGCCACGTCCATTTGGGCACCGCGCTGAATAAGATCTTAAAAGATTTCGTCGTTAAGTCGCGCTCGATGATGGGATTTAAAACGCCCTACGTTCCTGGCTGGGATTGCCACGGAATGCCGATCGAACATCAGGTCATAAAAGACCTGGGCTCCAAGGCGCGTGATACAAGCCTGCTAGATATCCGCCGCAAATGCCGCGAACATGCGGACAAGTTCTTCAATATCCAGCGCGAAGAGTTCAAGCGCCTTGGTATATTAGGCGATTGGGACAATCCGTATCTCACCATGTCGCACCAGTACGAATCGTCTATTATCGGCGCGCTGTCCGATCTTGTAAAAGATGGTTACATTTATCGTGGGCTTAGGCCAATTCATTGGTGCGCAACTTGCCGCACGGCGCTGGCTGAAGCGGAAGTTGAATACGGAGATCATTCATCGCCGTCGATCTACGTAAAATTCAAGGTTCAGGGAAAATCTCCGTTTGGCGAAAATTCGTACTTCGTTATCTGGACGACCACTCCCTGGACGATACCGGCAAATCTTGCCATAGCTCTTCATCCGGAGTTTGATTATATCGGACTTAAGAGCGGCACCGATACTCTAATCATCGCAGAACCGCTGCTCGAGCCTTTCAAGACGGCGATGGGGCTTACAGAAGTAACCATCACGAATAAAATAAAAGGCAAAGAGTTGGAAGGGCTTAAGACACGACATCCATTAATAGACCGCGAATCTATAGTTATCTTGGCAGATTATGTTACGGCAGACAGCGGAACCGGTTGCGTTCACACGGCACCGGGACACGGCGCGGAAGATTTCGAGAGCGGAATTAGGTATAAACTTCCGCCTTTAAATCCCGTCGATGCTGCTGGCAAATATACGAAAGAAGTTGCGATTCCGGGCCTTGAAGGCATGAACATATTCAAGGCGAACGATGTGATGGTCGATATGCTCACCAAAGTAGGCGCGCTGCTCAAAGTGGAGAAGGTATCTCATAGCTATCCGCATTGCTGGCGCTGCAAACAACCGCTCATCTTCCGCGCAACGGAACAGTGGTTCATGAAGGTAGATCACAACGGGCTTCGCAAAAAAGCACTCGAAGAGATCGACGGCACAAAATGGATCCCATCTTGGGGCCACGACAGAATATATAATATGGTGGAAACACGTCCTGATTGGTGCTTGTCTCGTCAGCGTTTCTGGGGCGTTCCAATTCCTGCGGTCGATTGCAAGAAGTGCGGCAAGACGATACTCGATCACGCAGTTGTGGAGCAGGTGAGAAAAGAAGTTTTGAACCACGGATGCGATATCTGGTTCGATTGGGAAATAGAAAAATTCCTGCCGAAAGGTTTTAAATGCGCCTGCGGTGGGCATGAATTTACGAAACACACCGACATTTTAGACGTTTGGTTCGATTCGTCGTGCAGCCAGCGCGCTGTCCTGGAAGAAGGGCATAAGCTCGGCTGGCCATGCGACCTTTATCTGGAAGGCGTTGATCAGCACAGAGGCTGGTTCCAGGTTTCTCTTCTGACTGCCATCGCAAATCGTGGAGCCGCGCCTTACAGGGCGGTGTTAACCCACGGGCTGATATTAGATGAAGAGTTCCGCAAGATGAGCAAGAGCCTTGGCAACGTTGTAGCGCCCGAAGAGGTGATAAGTAAGTTCGGCGCCGACGTGCTACGCCTTCTCTTCTCGTCGGTTGATTACACGAGCGACATAAGCTTCTCGAAGAAGATGCTCGACCTGGCAAGCGAATCGTATCGCAAGATAAGGAACACATGCAAATATCTCTTGAGCAATTTAAGCGATTTCGATCCCGATAAGAACCTGGTTTCCGACGAACATTTGACCGAACTCGACAGATGGGCGCTGCATCGCCTGCAGATGCTTGTGCAGAAGGTAACCGCTGCCTACGAAGCCTACGAATTTCACGTTGCATATCACGCGCTGAACGAATTCTGCACGGTTGCGATGAGCGCGTTCTATTTGGATATCTTGAAGGACAGGCTCTATTGCGAAAAGAAGGAAGGCGCGCTTCGCAGGTCCGCTCAAACTGTAATTTGGAAGACGCTCGACACGATGCTTCGCCTTATGGCGCCGGTCTTGAGTTTCACGACCGAAGAAGCTTGGGGCTTTGCACCAAAATATCACGGAAAAGCTGAATCGATCCTACTTGCCAACATGCCAAAGGTCGAGGCGAAATATCTGGACGAAGCCGTTGCCGCACGCTGGGATGCCTTCGGCCATATTAGAAGCGAGGCTACGAAGGTGCTTGAACACGCCAGAAAAGATAAGGTGATCGGCAATTCGCTGGAAGCTGCTCTTATCTTCGAATGTACGGATGAACAGAAGGAATTTCTAAATAGCTTTGGCGCGGGACTGCCAGACCTCTTCATCGTGTCCGATGTGAAGTTTGGTGCTGTTAGCGGTGCATACATTCACGAAAGCGAAGATGTGAAGGGATTAAAGGTCTGCGTTGCGAAGGCGGAAGGCGCCAAATGCTCAAGGTGCTGGAAATACGCGAAGGACAAAGGCGTGAACGCCGCTCATCCGGAAATTTGCGGAAGGTGTGCTGGAGTCGTATGAAATTTAAATATAAGTGCCTGCTTATAATTCCAGCGCTTGTCTTTATGCTGGACCAGGTTACAAAGTACGTCGTTGCGGCAAGTATCCCGTTTGGGCAGAGCGTTCCCGTGTTCCCAGGATATTTCGACATCGCTCATTATACCAATACTGGAGCTGCGTTCGGCATGCTTTCGCGCGCAAACGACGCATGGAGAACGCCGTTCTTTTACGTGATATCGGTGGTGGCGCTCGCTGCGATACTCATCTACATAGTTAAGCTTCCGACAACCGAACGGCTAATGGCGTTTGCGCTTTCTCTTGTCGTTGGCGGGATATTCGGAAACGGTTTGGACCGCGTTCGTTTCGGTGCGGTGACCGATTTTTTGTCGGTACACGTTCAAGATAAAATTTTGTGGGGCATCCATCTCGATTGGCCGGCGTTCAACGTTGCCGATTCGGCGATAACCGTTGCGATGGTGCTGCTAATAATAAGCGCGATCAAAACAAAGAGCTAATTATGAAACCATTTTTATTCTACATCGGTTCGACTGGCGTTCCGGCGTTCTTCTTCATGATAATGGTGGCCTCTCTTGCCGCAACATGGGCAGCCCTAAAATTTGCGGGGCGCGAAGGACTTTCCGATATAGCAGTGCTCGATATGGCTATTATTGCCATTGTAGCCTCTATGGTAGGCGCGCGGCTTTTCCATGTGCTAGTTGAAGCACCGGCGTATTACTGGCAAGATCCGATCCGCGTTTTTTACTTCTGGCAGGGAGGTTTCGTTTCGCTTGGCGCGTTTCTAGGTACGATAATATCGTGGATAGCTTACTTGCGACTCAAAAAGCTTAACACGCTTCGGTACTTCGACCTGATGGCAAGCGTTACTCCAGTCATCATCTTCTTTGTAAGAATGGGCTGCTTCTGCAACGGCTGCTGCTATGGAAAACCTACGACGCATTGGCCGTCTATCATTTTCACGAACCCCGCATCGACCGCCTACGCCATGCACCATGGGAATGTGCCGTTATGGCCCACGCAGCCGTTCTTTATGGCAAACGCCGTTGTCATGTTCTTCTTTCTGCTTTTTGTTCGCAAATATAGAAAATTTTACGGCCAGATAGTTGCCTCGTTTCTTATGTACGAAGGTGTGTCGCGCTTCTTCCTGGAATTTCTGCGCGGTGACGAAGATAGAGGCATCTACTTTAACGGGACGATATCGACGGGGCAGATCGTTATGGTGTTATTTTTCTTAGGTGGCGCGTTCTTGTGGTGGGCGTTCGGCAAAAATAAGATCGAGGGACGAGAATGAGATACATCCTCGAAGTAGGCATCACAACCGTTCTGCTACTTCTGTTTGCGCGGATTCTTTATAGCTCGCAGCATATCCCATTTATTGGAGCATATTACACAACGATATTTGCCGCCACGTTCATATATGTGCCGGTGATGATACTCTGGTGGCGAAAACGGCCCATCGATTTTGTCGACAGTTCGTTAGGCTCATTTGGAAAGGGTTTCTTATATTTTCTCGTCGCCGCCCTCATCGTGTTTCCTCCATATCTTCTCTGCTCGCATTTTTGGATGACCTGGGCGCTAGGTAAACAACATTTCATGCTGGCGCCGTTCCCCGATATTTGGAAGACCGCGGCATTTCAGGTGTTACTTATCGCGCTTCCCGAAGAATTTTATTTCCGGGGATATATGCAATCGACGCTGAACCGCGTCTTTGCGCCGAAGTGGCGGATATTCGGCGTGCCTCTCGGTTGGGGCTGGATAATTACCTGCGTTGTTTTTGCGTTCGCCCATTCTTTCGTAAGATTTCAGTGGTGGCATTTTTCAATATTTTTTCCCGCGCTTCTTTTTGGCTGGTTGAAAGAAAAGACCGGCTCAATAACTGCACCCGTCTTTTTTCACGCGCTCGCCAATATCGCGAGCGATTGGATAATAAGAAGCTATTATTGATTTTGGGGTGGCTCCCCAAAAATTAGAGCGCCAGGCATGCATTTGCGGACGGTCGCATATTGTTATGCGTGGGCGAAATATGTAAGTATTATAGGGAATAAAGTCGTTGACTAGGTGGCAAGGTTAATGGGATATTTCTCTCGTAAAGAGTCGAAGTTTAAACCAAAACGAGGAGGATAATATGGTACAAAAAGCGAGTCCAAAATTGTTAGAGCTGCTCAATCAGGCGATCGCAAGAGAACTGCAGGTCAGTATCCAGTATATGTGGCAGCATGTGATGGCAACCGGCCTTCATTCGGCTGCGATGTCCGAGGTTTTTCAGGAAGTAGCGGTAGATGAGATGAAACATGCGGAAAAGATAGCCGAGAGACTTTTCTATTTCAACGAGATACCTACCACAAAGCCTTCTCCTATCGAAGTTGGCAAGGGCATTAAAGACATGCTTCATTATGATGTAAAGGCCGAAGAAGAAGCAATAACCATGTATAAGCAGATCATAGAGCTGGCGGGTAAAGAAGGCGATTCGACGACCAGGCTCTTGTTCGAAGAAATTCTGTCGGATGAAGAAGATCATCACGATAAGTTCACGACGCTATTGGAAGAATAAGCACTGTGATAAGACAAAGACGAAGAATAATTCTGGCGTCGCGCTCACCAGCACGGCGCCAGATCCTTATGGATGCCGGTTTAAAGCTCGACGTCAAATTTGCCGACATCGATGAATCACGCTTTGACAAAGAACCGGTTTCCAAATTTGCCATACGCGTTGCCCTTGCCAAGGCCGAGAAAATTGCGGCGACGGAAGATAATGCAATAGTTATCGGCGTCGATACCGTTATTGCACTTAGTAACCATGTCTTTGGCAAGCCTAAGAACAGGGACGAAGCAAGGCGGTTCCTGAAGGCGCTTTCAGGCAAATGGCACAAGGCCTATAGCGGAACGGTGGTTATAGATTCGCTGCGCAAGAAAACGCTGAAGAAATTGGTTGTAACGAAGGTAAAATTCTCAAAACTTTCTGATAACGATATCGATTGGTACATCTCTACCGGCGAGCCGATGCATGCAGCCGGTGCTTATTCAATTCAAAGCCAAGGCAGGGCGCTCATCGAATCGGTGAACGGATGTTTTACGAACGTGATCGGCGTTTCTATTCCAGTCATTATAAAAATGCTTAACAATCTCAAAGCAATTTAACCACCTTCGCACCGCGTAGGTGCAAAAAGCGGTTATAAGTGATTGGAATGGCCATTATAAGTAGGTTAAATTTTATATAAAAATGTATATAAAAATTTAGCAACTTTTTCCAAAATCTGCCGATAATAATATCAGAACAACAAAGGAGACATTTATGAGTGACTTCGACGCAGGTAAAAAGGCTGTATGCAATGGGTTGGCACAAATTATAGCCGAAAGAGAAGCAGAAGGAGAGAAGATGAGAGGCGCTTATAATAAAGCAGTTGCAACTTTTAAAGGCGAAGCTTCTGAAACTCAACCCATTCATCGTCGTTATAGTGAGCTTAACTCGTTTTTTGATCAAACCGACGGGATTAGGGCCGCATTTAATAGCTTGTGTAAGTAAGCTATTGGTTTAATCACTGCTTTGAGATAAAAGCTTCAAACTCCTCAAGGCACTTCATTAACTCCGTAGATTTCTTGATCGGGCCCATTTTTCCGGCGAGTTCTTTGTGGCCGCGCACACCCTTTAAATATTTCGGCGTGAACTTCCTTATAACGTTCGAGGCAAAACGGTTGTCTTCGTGTTCCATAACGAGCGAGTAGTGGCGGTTCATTAGCGCAAATCTTTCTTTAACGGTGGGTGAAGGGAAGCCAGCTATTTCTCTGAATATCCAGGGATTGGCTATTGCGGCGCGGCCTATCATAATGCCATCGCAACCAGTTTCTGCGAACATCTTCTCCGCACTTATTTTATCCACGACATCGCCGTTGCCAATAACTGGGATTTTTACAGCGTTTTTGACCGCAGCGATTATCTTCCAATCTGCATGGCCCGTGAATATCTGTGTCTTCGTGCGCCCATGAACTACAACCGCATCGACCCCTTCGCCTTCGGCGATCTTTGCGATCTCTACCGCGTTAATGGAATTCTCGTCCCAACCGGAGCGGAACTTAACAGTTAGAGGCCCCGCATATTTTGCGCGTACCGCCTTGATTATCGCGCGCACTCTTTCCGGGTCCTTCATTAATGCAGAACCTTCGCCACGCGATACCACTTTCCTTACTGGGCAGCCCATGTTTATGTCGAGCAGGTCGAACGGATGGCCGGATATGATATCTATCGCGTTAACAAATGACTCTGGGTTCTTGCCGTAAAGCTGCACGCCGAATGGACGAGCGCGGTCGTTGTTCTTCAGATATTTTAATGTTCGCTTGTGTGCGCGTTTTAAGCCTTCGGATGCGATCATCTCTGAAAAGACGAGGCCTGCACCCATTTCAGCGACGATGATCCTCCAGTAAAGGTCGGAGAACCCCGCCAGCGGTGCCGCGACCACATTGCTCTTAAGTTCCAATTTTCCTATCTTTAACATATTTTATATCCAACGAATCGACCGAAGGCTGCTAACACACATCCTTCATATAAATAAAGGCCGATTTTTTTTCTTGCATGGCGTTCATGTTTCAGATAGGCAGGTTCGCATAACTAAGGAGGCCAAAATGGTTGAAACACTGACGGCAAGTAAGGCTTACGAAGATCTTTCTAATGCGTTCGTGCAAGCTAAAAGAGGAACGGAATTTAAATATACTCAATTGCATAGAGTTGATTCGTTCGGTGATGAAGAGGATGATAGATGCATCGAGTTTCATAATGATAGGGGCGTCGCGCAGATAGATAAGTGGGTCGATTGGTCAAAGGCTCAATGTTGCGATCATTTTTTGAGAACTGATGAGGCCATGCGTTATCCAACCCAGTATTTTAAGGAGCTTTGCAATAGGCGTGATTGTATCAGTTATGGTTTTAATTATGATAGAAG
>CAIPVD010000111.1 GCA_903868375.1 uncultured delta proteobacterium | reverse complement strand
TTCACGCCATACAGGATGCCGTGATGTTCGAGCGTAACGGTCGGATGGCCCATAGCTTTGATGAAGATGAGGCCGAGACATTAGGTAAGGAACTGGCGGATGGTCGAGATTTATCGAGTCATCCCTTGATTAAAGAATACGCAGCTAAATGCCTTATGAAAGATGTGTAATGAGCTTTATCAAACAAGTGATGTCTCGATACCGAGTTACGGCAGGCGATATTGTTAACTTTCAGGCGTTCAAAGATAAGAACAAGAAGCCTGACACGAAACGCGTCATGGATGACTTCTTGAGCTTGGTGGCGGATGCCCTCACCAAGGCTGGCTGGAAAGTGGGCGACCCGAAGCCGGGCAGTGATGTGTTGGACGTGTGGGGGAAGAACAAAAAGCAGGGTTTTATCGAGCTGACGTGTACGAACGTGATGGACAACCGTGAAATAGGCGGGACGCTAGTAGGGATGTTCACGTGGGGTAGGATGGATGACGAGAACGAAAGCTACGACATTGAGGTAGAAATTGGTAAAACTGTCGATCTCTCCGACCTCACCGAGGCCCTCACGGAGTGTTTCGATTATGCAACAGAAATTGGTGTCGGTCGATAACCCCATAAAGGAGACAAAGTGAGCAGCAAGCAACTAGCGTTTGACCTCATCAAGAGCGCCGTCGACGTACATCCGAACGGCAAGCCCACATTCAAAGACACAAACTTCACGCCCGCCCACCTTATGGCGTTGATCGTCGATACTGAGCTGATGCACTCGCTGGCGGCTAAATACAATTTCAACGAACAGCACTCAACGGCGTTGTTTACGGCATTGTCGTATTTGTTCGCCTCTGATTGGGTTGCTGAAGTTATTAAGCCTCAAATGACACAGGAGAATAAATGAGATTTCTATCTAAAGTTGCTATTAACTCACGAAAAATTCATGCGGCGGGGGATCACTGTAGTTCGTGTAAGATGCCATCGTTTCGTAACGGAACCCGCCTGAATCATACTACGGGGTTGTGTCAGTTTTGTACGGAAGCAAAGGAAAAAATGGCATCCTTGCTTGTCAGTCTGCAAAAATTAGATCCCAATTATCGTCTAGAGGAATCCAAGCAAGAAAAGGGTAACATTCTTAAATCCAAGATATATGTTGATATGAATGTCGATGGGACACGCCTTAATAAGAGCTTTGATATTGCAATTGAAGATATCGATAAGACAGGCAATACCCGAAAATATGGTTTGCGGATCTACAATAATTTCAGCAAAGTTTATGGAGGAACGGCATGGTTTACCCAATCTCCGGACACTCTCGCCAAAAAATTCCACAAAACGATAACGGATTACATTGAAGAACATCGTACGAAGAATAAGGCACAGGACGATGAGCGAAATGCCCAAAAAAATCTTACGCAAAAAATAAAAACCGAATGGGCTGATTATCTAGATGACGCTTCCGTTAACGGTGAAGGGAATTGGACATACTTTTACCCTAAAGGTCATGGAAACACCAAAGTCTCAACCAATGGTAACGACTATGCGGTGTCTATATCGAGCGGATTGACGGCGGATCAAGTTCGTAAAATTTTAGATATTACAAAAAAGTGAAGGCAACCACATGAGTTTCTTAAAAAAAGTACAGCAGGCGACTGCTAAAGTAGACGTTAAAACGCTTACGGGAAAAACGCAATTTTTAAGCGAATCTGATCTGCTTCGGCTTGAGGATGAACTGGCAGAAGACGGCTATAACAAAGTCAGCAGCTACCCCAAAGGCCCACAGTCGTATTCAGCAAGTTGGA
>CAIPVD010000110.1 GCA_903868375.1 uncultured delta proteobacterium | reverse complement strand
CCGACCGAGAACGGAGGGAAATTATAATGGAGCATGAAGCGTTTTTCGTACTCTTCCATGATCCCATCGATGATCTGCCTGTCGTCCGCAGTTCCAAGTGTGGTAACGGCAAGAGCCTGCGTTTCACCACGTGTGAAAAGCGCACTTCCGTGACAGCGAGGCAGTAGCCCCACTTCGCAAGTGATAGGCCTTATCTCGTCCCATGCGCGGCCGTCGATGCGCTTCTTCTCGCCAACTATCATCTTGCGGACAATCACCTTCTTCTCTTCTTCGAATATATTAGAAATTTGAGGTTCAAGGTCGTTCTCGTCGCCTTCCGGCACGAGTGCTGCGACAACTTCATCGTGAAGTTCATCTATAGCCGAATATCTTTCCTTCTTTGTTTTGATCCGGACAACTTTATCGAGTTTGCTCTTAACGAATTCATGCACCTTCTTCTGCAGTTCCTTATCGACAACGGGCGCCTCGACCTTCCACTTTTCAGCTCCGCATATCTTCTGCAGCTCTTCCTGTACCTTGATCACAGACTGCATCTCTTTGTGTGCGAACATGATGGCTGCGACAAGGTCGTCTTCACTGATCTCCTTTGCGCCGCCTTCGACCATAACGACCGCATCTTTGCTGGCCGCAACGATCAGGTCGATGTCCGACTTTTCCATCTGTTCAGGGTTCGGATTGCAGACGAACTTTCCATCCACACGGCCCACGCAAACTCCCGCGATAGGGCCTAAGAACGGAATCGAAGAGATCGTAAGCGCTGCTGAAGCGCCGATCATCGCAAGCACATCCGTTTCGTTTTCACTATCGGCCGACAGCACCGTAGCTACGATCTGCGTCTTGTTCATGTAGCCATCAGGAAAGAGCGGCCTAACGGGCCTATCAACGAACCTGCTCGTTAGTATCTCCCTTTCTGTCGGGCGTCCTTCTCTCTTGAAGAATCCGCCGGGGATCTTACCTGCCGCAAATGTCTTCTCGATATAATCCACTGTAAGCGGAAAATACGGGGCATTTGGCTCCGACACTTTTTCCGCAGTAGCGGTAACTAGCACGATCGAATCACCGCAACGAACCGTTACGGCTCCGCCAGCTTGCTTTGCAAGTTTGCCTGTTTCGATCACAAGCGTGCGGCCACCGAATTCTGTCTTAACAGAACTCACCATAGTTTATTTCCTTTGTTATATGCTGGTTTGAATAAAGAATTAGACGAGCCTCTCGACCACGCGTCGCTACGCTCGAAGACTATTACTGTTATATTGTTCGAGCGGAATGAAATGGAGTCGAGAACATCACTTAAGCCTTCTACTTCCTTATACCCAGCTCACCAATCAAACGCTGATACTTATCAGCGCTGGTAGTCCTCAAATAATTTAGTAAACTGCGGCGCTTCCCAACCATTTTAAGCAAGCCACAACGTGAATTGTGGTCCTTCTTATGCATATTGAAATGCACGTTGAGCAGGTTGATCTTCTCTGTTAAGATAGCGACCTGAACCTCCGCCGATCCGGTATCCGTTTCATGGATGCGGTGCTTTGTTATTAACTCTGTTTTTCTAGTTGTTGGTAGTGACATAATTTAGAGGCGTACGCCTAGCATACGCTCTATATCTTGTAAAGAAGAAATTTCATCTAATTTTTCTGCGTCGTTTATTGAATATGCTCCACAGATCGTTCGCCGTAGAGAAATGATGTGTGCGCCACACCCTATTTCGGCGCCAAGATCTCTTGCAAGTGACCGAATATACGTGCCTTTTGAACATTTCACTCTTATCGATACGACATCTCTTCCGGCTTCAACCACGTCGATTTCTTTGATCTCAACTTGACGAGGTGCCACTTCAACTTTTTCACCTTTTCTTGCCTTTTTGTACGCTGGCTGTCCATTTTGTTTGATCGCCGAATATATCGGCGGCAACTGTTGAATGATCCCCAGAAATTTTGGAATGGCCATTTTCACTCTATCCAAAAGATCATCTGGCGGTGTTTTTGAGTCTAGTATCACTCCTTGCGCATCGTCCGTATCGGTCGTTACTCCGAATTTTATTCCGGCAATGTACTCCTTCTCTCCCTCCATCACCTGCATTGAAAGTTTCGTCGCGCTGCCAATTAATATAGGCAATACGCCGGTTGCAAGAGGGTCGAGTGTCCCGCCGTGACCGACCTTTTTTGCGCCGGAGATCCGTTTGATCCTTCTAACAACGTCGAATGAAGTAACGCCGGATGGTTTGTCGATGATGAGAATTCCGTTCATGAGAAAAACGTTCCTATGTTCCTGGGTTCCTGGGTGACTATGTTCCTAGGTGTTTTTGGACTTCGTCGAATATCTTTGTCTTTACTACGGCAAGGTCGCCTTCTATCGTGCATCCTGCCGCGTGAGCATGACCTCCGCCTTGAAATACCGCAGCTATCTTTCGCACATCGACATCGTGCTTGGAACGAAAACTTACCTTCCACTTGTCGCTCTTTAGCTGCCTGAAAAGGATAGCGACCTCAACTCCTAATATCGAACGCGGATAATTAATGAACTCTTCTGCAACATCGACGGGCGCACCAGATTCGATAAGCATCTGCTGCGACAACACAAGCGCCCCAACTTTTCCGCTAAAGAGAAGTTCGAAAGTTTGCAGCACAAATTCGAGCAATTTAATAGAAGATGGCGGATTCGATTCATCCAGCGCCATCGATATCGCCCACGGATTCGCGCCGGCATCGATAAGTTCCGCCGCTTCTTTTAAAAGCGCGCTGCTAGTATTTGAATAGCGGAACGATCCGGTATCGACGACGAAAGTTGTGAAAAGAAGGTTTGCGGTCTCCTTCGTGTACTTAATTTTAGCCGCCTTGAATATCCTGCAAACGACCTCGCCCGTCGCTGCGGCATCTGCATCTATGCATAAAAGATCGCATTCAGGATTATCCACCATGTGATGATCGATGAGAACGATCTTTCCCATCTGTTCACGCGGCATTTTTGCAACGTCCCCGCCAATGCGGTCGCGTTGCGAACAATCGACCATGAACACAGCGTCGAACTTGTCGTTTGCGCCGATCTTGCTCACGACGTCGCCCGAATACGGCAAATATTTTAAGTTATATGGGATCTCGTCGGCGTTGAACATGACCGCTTCTTTTCCAAAATGTTCGATCCCCTTCGCCAACGCAATTGTCGAACCTATGCCGTCGCCATCCGGATGGGCGTGGCTTGCCACAAGGAAACGCTTCCCTTTTTTAATGATGTCGACGACGGGTTTATAAATATTATTCATGCGCATGGATCTTTTCCAGGATCTCTTCGACCCGCAGAGCGTTTTCGGTCCCTTCGTCCGCAAAGAATTCGAGCTTAGGCATGATCTTAAGCGTAAGTTCGACGCCGATCGTATGTTT
>CAIPVD010000109.1 GCA_903868375.1 uncultured delta proteobacterium | reverse complement strand
TGGTAAAGTTGCTTGATATCAGAAAAGTGCGTAAATTCTTGGACGTCGGCGGAGGCTCGGGTGCTTATTCAATGGCGTTCGTAAAGGCGAAGAAAGATATCGAAGCAACCGTCTTCGACCTGCCTAGCGTTATAACGCTTACCAATTACTACCTCGACAAAAATGGAATGGGAAATAAGGTGCGAACAATGAAGGGCGATTACAATTTCGACCCGTTCGAAAGCGGCCACGACATGATCTTCTTATCCCAGATCCTTCACAGCAATTCTCCCGAAGAGAACGAAATGCTTATAGAAAAATGCCACCATTCATTGAATAAGGGCGGGCAGCTCGTCGTTCAGGAGTTTGTGGTCGATGAAGACCGCACAAAACCGCTGCACGCGGCCTTCTTTGCGCTGAATATGCTTGTTGCAACCAGAGGCGGGGACGCATATACAGAGAAGGAAATAAAGGGCTGGATGCAAAATACCGGCATCAAGAACATCAAACGCAAGAACACGAAGTTCGGCACGTCTCTTATTATCGGAAAGAAGTAAATATATGAAGGTACTGTTAATTTACCCCGAATATCCGGACACGTTCTGGAGCTTTAAATACGCGCTTAAGTTCGTCTTTAAAAAGGCGAGCAATCCGCCGCTTGGTCTTTTAACGGTCGCCGCAATGCTGCCGGCCGATTTTGAAAAGCGTGTGGTCGATATGAACGTGGAGAAGCTTAAAGACAAGGATATTTCGTGGGCAGATTACGTCTTTATCAGCGCGATGGCGATACAAAGAGATTCCGTTAAAGAAGTCATCGCCAAGTGCAAGGAATATGGAACTAAGATAGTTGCCGGCGGGCCGCTCTTCACATCGGCGCACGAAGAGTTCCCCGATGTCGATCATCTTATACTTAATGAAGCCGAACTTACGCTTCCGGAGTTCTTGAACGATCTGGAGCATGGAACGCCTAAACATATCTATTCATCTTCATCATGGGCCGATATGAAAGAAACGCCTGCGCCCATTTGGAAACTTTCCAAGATGAGAAAATACGCCTCGATGAGCATTCAGTATTCACGTGGCTGCCCGTTCAATTGCGATTTTTGCGATATAACGCTGCTGTATGGCAGGGTGCCGCGCACGAAAGATACCTCGCAGGTAATGCTGGAGCTTCAGAACATCTACGACAAAGGCTGGCGAAGCGGCGTTTTCTTTGTGGACGATAATTTCATCGGCAACAAGCGCAAACTTAAAACAGAAGTTCTTCCCGCCATCGCAGAATGGATGAAGCAGCACAAGAATCCTTTTTCATTCATCACCCAAGCTTCTGTTGAACTAGCAGACGATGAAGAACTGATGCGGCTTATGGTTAAGTCAGGATTTGACACGGTCTTCGTTGGAATAGAAACGCCAAGCGAAGCGGGGCTCCTAGAATGCAAGAAGCATCAGAACAAGAACCGCGACCTTGTAGCTACGGTAAAGAAGATGCAGAACTTTGGGCTGCAGGTACAGGCAGGATTTATTGTCGGCTTCGATAGCGATCCAAGTTCTATATTTGAGCGCCAAATAAAGTTTATCCAGCAGAGCGGCATCGCAACGGCTATGGTCGGCCTCTTAAGCGCGTTCAAGGGGACGAAACTTTACCAGCGTTTAGAAAAAGAAGGGCGCTTGCTACGGGAAATGTCCGGTGACAACACCGATTTTTCGATCAACTTTATCCCGAAGATGAACAAGGAAACGCTGATAAACGGATACAAGAAGATCATAGGCACGATCTATTCGCCGAAACATTATTACGCTCGTGTTACAAATTTCTTAAGGGAATATAGGCCGCCGAGACAGATCAGAAAGCTTTCATTTAAGATAAGATTCATTCACACGGCCGCATTCATAAAGGCGATAATAAAGCTTGGCATTATTGGAAGAGAACGCTTTCAATACTGGAAGCTTATGATTTGGTCGCTCTTCAAAAAGCCAAGGCTAATACCAACAGCCACAATGCTAGCCATTTACGGATTCCACTTCCGCAAGAACTTCGAAAAATACATTAAAGATCAAACAGTTGCGCAGCAGGGTTAAAGTTGTATGTCATTGCGAACGAAGTGAAGCAATCTCCCATCTCTATTTGTGAGATTGCCACGCCCCTTCGGGGCTCGCAATGACACTCTTTAGGTTTAAAAAACTTAGCAACTATTTCCCACAGGCGACGATAACAATGCCACATGGGCGTTCTTCCGTTAAATGGCAGTTTCCAATTTGTAAGCCAGGTCGGTACGACGAATCCGGCTCTTTTGCCTGCTATGCCCGCGGGACTTGTTGTCGGCGATCCGATATCCGTTCCACTTGGCACCTTTCAGCAGCCATTTTCTCCTCCCGATGCGGTATTTATTTTAGTATCCGAACCGGCGCAAACATTTGTCGGCGGCGCTCACACTGCTTCCGGTGGCAGCATGTCTATTTCCGGCGATGCCGGAACGCTTGAACTGAAAGGCGGCCCGCTTGGATGGGTAGGAGGCCTATTTAAAAATTGGTTAGGCAACAAAGATAGAGAACCGGAAGCAAGAAGTCCCGAAGAGATATCCTTTAACGAAAGATTCATGCCGCCGCTATCGAGCATTCCGTCGGGCAATATCGTTTTTCTTGGCGCAGAAGGTGATCAGTGGAAAGACGGGCCCGTGGAACGTGTATATCGAGCTTATCCGGAAAGAGAATTTTACCTTGTGGATGAAGACGGTGTAAGAAAAAAGGCTGATTTTGATGAAGGGAAGAAGTTGCCTCGTTATGGGAAGAACGTTCATTTCGAAAAAAGCGCGTCTGCCGAAAGCTTCGCCAGTGCGCATGCGGGCACAGCAGCTCTCGTGTATCTTTATTATCCATTGCCGAACGATAGCAACGAAGTATCTCTTCTTACCGAGGCGGCAAGATTGTTGGTTCCTGGTGGGCGAGTTGTCATTGTGACGGAAGACAAAGATGTCGCGAAAGGTTATGAAGAAATGCTTAAGGAACAAGGGCTCGAAGTTGAAATATCCGTAGCCCCGAACAAATACTTGCCGAAGACCAGAACAGCGGGTTTCTTCGGATTCGATACCAATCTTGTCGTTGCAACGCGCCCGCTGAACGTAACCGGACCTGCCGTGCAAGAACCGGTTGCGGTTGTTGATGTTGCCCCGGTAAAAGTGCTAACTTCAGCCGCTCCGGTTCTCGATACAGGCGATATCGCAGGTGTTCGAACGTTGGCGGCAAGGCAAGCCGAAGCACTAAAATATAGATATGTAACTCATGGCGATCCCGTCGTCCCGTTCCCGGGGGCTCCTGAAAGCGGTGAACTTAAAGAACTCTCTGATGCGCTGGCAACTGACTGGGCCGCGATCAAGAATCGGGATGCACCAGAATTTAGTGTTGACGGATTGACAGACCTTAATAGATTTACCACCGATGATCTTCCAAGAACTTCCGCAATGCTCGACAGGCTTATCGCATATAAGATGAGAGATGGCCGTTCTGCCAGAGATGTTGTTGTCGAGGTAGCCGGACATGGAAGATTTAATCAAACCATAAAACTGTTGCTCGCAAAGGGCGTGACCGTTGTATCAAGGGAGACATTCGTTAGTCAGGGTTGCCTTACCACAAATGCAGATCTAGAGGGAGATACCACTTTTGAAGATGCGATAAGATCAGGCCAGTTGATCTTTTCGCCATTCGACAGAAAACCTCATCCGCTCCGAAAGTACGATATCATCATTTGGGAGCATCCATTTCCCAATCGCCCGTCTCCATCCGACGTTACATTGGAACAGCTGACAGAGAACGGTGCAGATGATGTAATATTTGTCCTGCAGACCGATGATCCAACTAACTTCATGGACCCTTATAAGTTAAGCTCTGAATGGGCTACGTTGTTCGGTAGGATCGGCCTGACACAAGGTGACTATCTTATTTTGAGCCGTTTGATCGAATCTCCCGGAATGAAAATGCGAAAGACCGAAGTTGGTGTCTTTCAGCACGTTCCTAAAAAAGAAGATCGATAGAATCGTCCCAACAATCTCTTACATTTATCTTGATTGTAATCATCCTAAAATGCTAGCTCACTTGAGCATGTTAAAGAAATATACAGTTGGCGTGATAGGCGCGGGCAATATGGGCGAGGCGCTTATTCGTGGTATGCTTAATTCCGAGCAGACGGTGCCTGTCCGGATCGTGGCATCTAGCAGGAACGCGGCAAAGTTGAGACGTCTTAAAACGCTCTACGGAATTCGGACCACCAATTTCAATTCAGCGGTAGTAGATATCTGCGATATCGTTCTTCTTGCGGTGAAGCCGCAGGATATGGCCGATGTTTGTACGGAAATTGCGCCTCATTTAAAGAGGGAACAGCTCGTCATCTCCATCGCGGCTGGTATAACGCTAAAAAAGTTGCACAGGATTCTGGGTGCGAAGGCGAAGCTGGTCCGGGCAATGCCCAACACGCCAGCGCTCATCGACTACGGAGTCACGGCAATATTTGCATCTCCTTCGGTGAAAGAGAATGAAATGCAGCTTGCGGAAGAGATATTCGGTGCGGTTGGCATTT
This sequence comes from uncultured delta proteobacterium, assembly GCA_903868375.1. Lineage (GTDB taxonomy): Bacteria > UBA10199 > UBA10199 > 1-14-0-20-49-13 > CAIPVD01. The sequence goes on along the minus strand of CAIPVD010000109.1, from coordinate 3,409 downwards.
CGTTCCGCATCGCTAAAGAAAAAGATATGGACCCGATAACTGCGCTTTCTGGTACGGGCCCTGCGTATGTATATGAGATCATCGATTCGCTAACGTGTGCCGGCAAGAAATTGGGGCTTAACGAACAGCTGGCGAAGGAACTTGTTATGCACACGATAATCGGTGCCGCCAAGATGGTGATGCAAACGGGCGAAGACCCGAAAGAACTTTGGAAGAAGGTGGCGTCGAAGCGCGGAACGACCGTTGCGGCGTTCGATGTTCTTCGTAAACGCAATTTCAGCAAGATACTTCAAGATGCGGTTCGTGCCGCAGCGAACAGGTCGCGAGAGCTTGGCCGAATTAAATAATCCCAAATACAACTATGTTTTTTTATCTTGACTAGGAAACCCATAATCAATAAGTGTCGTCTAACGTAATCATTAAAAATAAAGGAGAGCCCTTATGCCACCATTTAACTTAGCAACTCTGCCTGCGACTTTCGGAGCGACGTCTAACATTATAGTTTCCGGTTCGCCTGCTGCTGAACCAGTTTCTGCGGTATTTGCATATGCGCCAAGTTTTCTTCCAGATTTTGTATCATTGGCGGACCGCATCGTAGCAGAAATGCCTGCCGATGCGTTGCTTGCGCTTGTCGTCGCATCGACTCCAAGAACGATCCAAGGAGTTTTTGCCGCGCAAGGTTTCGAGCCTGCCAAAGTGCAGGACAAAAGAACTGATGTCATGCAAGCAGAGGGCGGAACATCGGTATTGGCTCCAAACCAGTTCGAACCGTATGCCGCGAAAATTACCGAATGTAAAACACGCGGAGATCATGAAGGGGCTGTAACAGCAATGGTAGAATATGCGGAAGCGGTGCACGATCGGATTGGGATCAAATATGCTGTGTCGTATTTTAGAGAGGCATATGCTTATGCAAGAGAGCATAATGTTCAGATATTGTCTGCAGGAAAAGCTCTTCGCGAGGCGCTTTGGTCTTTGCGTTATCAAATACAATATAATCCCAAAAGACAAGAAGAGGCCGGCAATTTGATGTTGGAATGTGCGTGTCTTGACGCGGCATTGGAAAATGCTGATATCCAAGAATATATCAACTTTTTCACTAGGGCGATGGAACATTTTGATAAAATGGATTCGGCAAAGGGCGACCGGCTTCTTTTTGCGGCGGCTCGCGAAGAGGCGGCACGATTGGTCCATATCGCAAATAAAGATAACATCTCTATTGTCATGACCGAGCTTGAACGTCTGGCACGACACTATCCGCGAACAAGGATGTTCTTGGGAGATGTCAAGATGCTCGTCGCAGGCTGGAACGTGACAGCTAAGATTCCCTTCACTGCAAGTTATCAACACGCAGCCAACGAGTATCAAGAATGTGGGGATACCGTTAATGAATTAGCGGCCAGAAAGAAGTCGGCTGCAGATGGCGTCAATATAATTGGCGATCATGTGGCATCCCACACGATGTTCTTCAAAGAATTTAATCGCGCGATCCAGCTTTCCGGCGTTACGGAACCTGAACAAAGGTGGCAGCTTCTTGCGGAGATATTCAGCGAATTCACGAAGAGTGTGTTGAAGCAGGAGGCTGTGAGCGAACTAATTGGTAGATTGGGGCGTTATGATGTGACAAAGGATATTAGGTCGGCTTGGCAAGAAGGTGAGGTTGAAAGATTTGTGGCACTGTTGGAACAGGCCGCCGATAACGCTGCAGCTGCTAAAAACCATATAATTGCAAACGCAGCTGAAATAACGGCTGCACTAGCCCTTGAATTGGCAGGGTATCGCGACGCAGCTATCGTTGCATGGCAAAAAGCTGCAGCTTTTGCTAGTGCCAGTGACACGGTTCTGGACAAAATATTGGCGGCTATGTGCTATGGCAAATTGTCGGAGTTGACCGGTAAAAGGTCCGATGCGGCAACGGCAGCTTTCGCTGCGTTTGAAGGTGCATGGCGTTCGTATTCAGTTTCAGAAACCGCTTGGTCGCAGCCGGTAACGAAGCGCGAAAGATGGAGTAATGGAAGGGCATTTGGTACATTTGAAGGCCTTGTTTATGATCTGGATAAAGGAATAATAACTCTGGAACAATTTGCTGTTAAAGTTTCGAGGAATTTTATTCAAAACAGGCAATATGCAACTCCGAAGGAAGTATTGGCTGCCCTGTCGCGCCGGCGTGGAACCGTATGGAGTATGATGTCGTCGGGACATGAATTTTGGATAATGCTAAACTTGATGGATGCGGTTGCCGGGGCAAAGCAAAATCCAAAAAGCGGCTCGCGTGCAAATAAAGAATTAAGGCGCCGAATAAACAGAGGCGAAGTCCGGCTGACATGAAAAAAGTGGCCAGTTAATCCTTGCATTCTCGTAAACCTTCAAATAATAGTGCCGCCATCATGCTAAACGAAAAACTTATTAAATTAAGAGAACGGATGCGCGAGTTGGGAAGCGTTGTCGTTGCGTTTTCAGGCGGGGTTGATTCCGCAGTGCTGGCGATATTAGCGCATCAGGAGCTGGGCGATAAGATGGTTGCGGCAACCGGCGCTTCACCAAGCGTTCCATCGCGTGACACTCGTTCGGCGGTCGATTTTTGCAAAAAGCACGGTATCCCGCACGTGATAGTCGGAACTGAAGAATTTGGGAACGAAACCTATCTTGCTAATCCGGACAACCGCTGCTTCTATTGCAAGAACGAACTTTTCGAATGCTTCGACAAAGTGGCAAGTGCGAAAGAGTTTGCATATATAATAGAAGGGACGAACTCCGACGAGATACTTGGCCACAGGCCGGGTTACGAGGCATCGAAGAAGCGCGGCAACGTGGCGACGCCATATACCGACGTCGGCGTTACGAAGGACGAGATCCGCGAGATGGCAAAGACGTTGAACCTTGAAGTTGCCGATAGGCCTTCGACCGCATGCCTTGCTTCGCGAATACCGACTGGCGTTCGGATCGAACCTGAAATACTTAATAGAATAGATGAAGCGGAGGATTTTTTGATCGGACTTGGCGTTCGGCAGATAAGGCTCCGTCATCACGATAACCTCGCGCGCCTCGAAGTTGGCGAGGACGATTTTAGCGCGGTGGTGGAGAATAGGAACAAGATCGTCGATAAGCTGAAAAAACTTGGCTGGAAATATGTAACGCTTGATCTCGGCGGCTACACGACCGGCGGCGGACGAGGAATATAATGAATAAAGAATCTTTATTGAAGGTGTTGGAGCAGGTGGCGAGCGGCAAGCTGTCTGCGGGCGATGCGTTGAACGACCTTCGCCATTTGCCGTTCGACGAAATGGACTTTGCAAAGGTCGATGGGCATCGTCATTTAAGGAACGGCTTTTCGGAGGTTATATATTGTCAGGGAAAGACAACCGATCAGGTGGTTGCGATATCCAAGCGAATGATAGAGAAGGGGATG
>CAIPVD010000108.1 GCA_903868375.1 uncultured delta proteobacterium | reverse complement strand
TTTCAAAATCCTTGTGGATAGCAGAAGCCGCTATTGGAGCCAAAGAATTGATTGGAACGACCCATGCCTTTACTTCGTCTTCGCCGACGGTGAAATAGGGCATCCTTCCCATGATGGAGAACGCTGTTCTAATAACTTTTTCGAACGCCGGTATTTCGATCCCCATCTCTTTTAAGAATTCTTGTTGGTCCTGTTTTGGTAACGTTGAGATCTCTGCTTCGATCTGGCAGCAGATGCTTACAACATCGGTGTTGATCGCGGCCGCTTTTTTAAATTCTTCCGCGATGTCCTTGGATCCTTCAGCAGTATTCAGTACGACAAGCTCCGGCCTTGTGGTCCAGAACGTAAAACCTCTGATCGCCGACAAGTCATCTTTGGAAAATTCCAGCTCGCGCAGCGGCATATTCTTTTCAAGCGCTTCTTTAAGCCTTGGCAATATTTTTGCGTGCATTGCATCGTCCGGTTTCATGGCTTTTGTCTTCGCCAAACGCTCAAGCCGGCCTTCGATCACCATTAGATCGGAAAGAATAAGTTCATCTGCCAATTTTCTGTAGTTCTTTAAAATTTGGTTTAGGTCTGTATCCGCGAAGGCGTTCACAATGTGAAGTATTCCGTCAACGCTCGCAAGTGCACGCCTTGTTTCTTCCCACTCTTTTTCGCCGGCAGCGTTCACGTCGATGAACGGAACCGTTGCGGGAGATGCCTTCTTAGGTTTGAATATTTCGACCAGCTTGTCGAATCGCGCGTCGGGAACCTTGGCGATTCCTTTAACGTACGGTTCGCCATACGATTCGGCGCTGTTAACGCCGGTCATGATCCCAAACAATGTGCTTTTGCCGCTTTGTGACAGCCCGAGTATTCCTATTTCCATAGCGGCGGCATATAACACATCCCGACTAAAACACAAACGGTAAAACCAATATTTCTCTTGAAATGCAGTCGCGTTGGAAGTAGCATAGGGTCAATAAAAAAAGGAGGAAAGTTATGGCGGTATTCAAAAGCAACAAGAACAGCAGCAACCTCAATGTTTCCAACGATAAGATGTTCGAGGCAATCAATAAACGTGCCTATGAACTCTATTGCAAAAGAGGCTTTCAGCACGGAAAAGACAAGAACGATTGGTTCGAAGCCGAACGCCAGGTGAAGAAAGAATTAGGCCTTTCAAAGTAAGAATTTAAAAATCTTATTCTACTTGCCAAGTTTTGAAATAGTGTCTACGTACGAGTGTGTCTTTAAAGATCTAACCAACCAACAAAGGAGCGTCTAGTATGATAGTCGGAATACCCAAAGAGATAAAGACGCGCGAGTATCGCGTGTCGATGGTTCCCGGCGGTGTGAAGGCGATGGTCGATCGTGGGCATAAGGTCTATGTCGAGAAAGGCGCGGGCGTTGGAAGCGGGATCGCCGACGCCGAATATCAATCTGCCGGTGCAACTCTTCTCGCCACGGCGAAAGAGATTCACGATAAGGCAGAGATGATAGTCAAAGTGAAGGAGCCGATCGCTGAAGAATACAAGTACATGCGGCCCGGCCTAGTTTATTACACATATCTGCATTTGGCCGCCGACAAGCCTCTTACCAAGGCAATGATGGAAACAAAAGTTGTCGGTATCGCATATGAAACTATTCAATTAGAAGACAGAAGCCTGCCGTTACTTACGCCGATGAGCGAAGTTGCGGGACGCATGGCGGTTCAGGTCGGCGCGCATTGTCTGGAGAGGGCTCAAGGCGGCAGAGGCGTTCTATTGGGCGGCGTGCCGGGAGTGAAGCGCGGCAAGGTTGTTATCTTGGGCGGTGGAGTCGTCGGTACGAACGCCGCGAAAATGGCGGTTGGTATAGGCGCAGAAGTTGTTATTTTAGATGTGGACCTGAACAGGATGCGTTATTTAGACGATGTGTTTGGAAATCAGGTTACAACGATCTATTCCGATCCGCTTTCGATCGAAAAAGCAATTAGCAATGCCGATCTGGTCGTTGGAGCGGTACTAGTTCCTGGCGCTGCGGCACCGAAACTTATCAAGCGCGAACATCTTCCAAAGATGAAAAAGGGCTCTGTGATAGTTGACGTTGCGGTAGATCAGGGTGGATGCATCGAAACGGCAAAGCCCACCACGCACGACGATCCTACGTTCGAGATCGACGGTGTCATTCACTACTGCGTTGCGAACATGCCCGGCGCGGTTCCGTACACATCTACTTATGCATTAACGAACGCGACTCTTAAGTACGCGTTGAACATTGCGGATAAAGGTTTGAAGAACGCGTTGGCATCCGATAAGGCGCTTGCGTTAGGCGTAAACATCTACGATGGCAAGTGCGTTTACAAGGCGGTTGCAGACAGTGTAGGCCTACCTTTTACTCCGGTCAGCTGGTAAATTTTGCGATCTAAATTTAAAAACCCCACTTCAATTGAGGCGGGGTTTTTTTATTCTGTTCGGCGGTAGAAGATGGATTCATTTATTCGCGTTTCTTCTTTGTAATGCTTGTTCACATAGTCAAGAAGCTCCGGATATTTGGATATCGGGAAATCTTTGTAGTCATGCAGGTTGGCCGGCGTTGTGTCTATGATGTATACCGGCTTGCTCTT
>CAIPVD010000107.1 GCA_903868375.1 uncultured delta proteobacterium | reverse complement strand
GTATAAGCAGCCGATACTCGTCAGCTCCACCGACGGCGTCGGCACCAAGCTAAAGGTCGCGATCGAACTAAAACGCTACGACACGATAGGCCAAGATCTAGTTGCAATGTGCGTGAACGACCTCATCTGCTGCGGCGCAGAACCTTTGTTCTTCCTCGATTATTTCGCGATGGGTGCATTAAAACCGAAGGAACATGCGCCGGTAGTTGAAGGAATTGCGAAGGCTTGCAAATATTGCAACTGTTCACTTATTGGCGGCGAGACGGCGGAGATGCCAGGCATGTACCTTGGTGGCGATTTCGATCTAGCGGGTTTTTCTGTAGGCGTTGTCGAAAAGGATAAATCGATCACAGGAGAGAAGATAAAACCGGGCGACGCCCTAATAGGAATCACATCGAGCGGCATTCATAGCAACGGCTATTCGCTCGTTCGAAGGATAATTAGCGATGCAAAGCTTGCCTGGGATATGAAGGTCGATGGAAAAACGCTTGCCGATGCCGTTTTGGAACCGACAAAGCTTTACCCACCGCTTATTTTACATCTATTATCTGCGCAAAATTCGGGTGCAATCAAAGGAATCGCACATATTACCGGCGGAGGATTAGACGGCAACGTCCCGCGCGTCGTGCCGGAAAATTGCCAGTCAGTAATAGACACCACTTCTTGGAAGCGGCCGGCGATATTTAATCTGCTGCAAGAAAGTGGGAACGTAGATGAACAAGAGATGCGGCGCGTATTCAATCTAGGCATCGGCATGGTATTGGCGGTCGATAAAAATTCGGCGATGCCGGTAATAAAAGATATAGAGAAGTTCGGAGACAAGGCTCAAATTATTGGAGAGATAAAGGAACGCAAAGGGGGCGATAGAGAGATCCTCTTCGTATGACAAAACCCATTCCAATCGCGGTTCTGGTCGGCGGAAGCGGCTCGAACCTGCAGGCCATTATAGACGCGATAGAATCTGGCAAACTGAACGCCGAGATAAAGGTCGTGCTAAGCCACAATCCGGAAGCTTACGCGCTAAAGCGATGCGAAAAGCATAAGCTGCAGGCCGTTATTCACAACCATAAATCATATTCAAACCGGGACGAATTCGAAAAGGCGGTGCTTCAAACGATAATCGAGAGCGGCGTGGAGTTGATTTGCCTGGCGGGATTCATGCGGCTTCTTTCGCCGAAGTTCGTCGCCCGTTTCAGCAACAAGATAGTGAATATTCACCCGGCGCTGCTTCCAAGTTTTCCAGGATTACATGCGCAAAAGCAGGCGTTCGAATATGGCGTTAAGGTAAGTGGATGCACGGTCCACTTCGTGAACGAATATCTAGATGCGGGGCCAATCATTTGCCAGGCGATAGTGCCGGTCAAAGAGAACGACACGGAAGAAACGCTTGCAGCTAAAATCTTAGAGCAGGAACATAAGATCTATTCTGAAGCGATACAGCTAATAGCCGAAGGGCGGGTTAAGATATCAGGTAGAAAGGTTTTGATAAAATAGGAGGGATTGAAAATGAAAAAGATCGTACTTTGTTTAACGATAGTGGCCCTACTTGTGGCGGCAAACGCATCTGCCGAAAATTTCACGGTGGGCGTAGGACCTGTCGGCAACATATTCGTCGTAGATACACGACCCGAACTGAACCCCGGCATCGGCGGCCAGTTCTTCTTCGATTACAGATGGAGCCCGCAGATCTCCACGCAGTTCAGCGTTATCGTCACGACGCAGAACGGCAAAGGGATCTCAAGCGGCGACGATAGCATCATCTTCTTCGGCATCCCAAGCATCGACCTTAAATATTATTTAATGTCGAACGAATCGCATTGGGACCCATACTTAATGGTAGGCGTAGGTTTCTATCTTGTATCCGAAGGCTCGCAAAATAACGGTTCGCAAGGCGTCGGCATCGGCGCCAACGCGGGGTTAGGCTGCGATTATTTCCTTAGCGAAAAATGGTCGGTCGGAGCTAGCGGCAGTTTCAGAAGCATAGGGCTCATTACCAGCACCACCGGCAGCAACAACGGGACCGCGGTTTTTCCGTTCACAATGACCGGTTATGTGGGCTTTCACTTCTAGTGTCGATACGGCGTTACAACTCGATAAATACTTACCTAAAGGATAAATTTGGCGCGCGCGTTTTCAAGGTCAGCTTAAGCGGCGGCTTGTATTGCCCTAACCGCGACGGCACAAAGGAAGTACACGGCTGTATTTATTGCAATCCAAATAGCAACATCACGCTCGCTACGAACGAAACAAGCATAAGCGGTCAGCTGACTAGCGGAATTGAATATATGAAACGGCGCCACCGAGCGTCGAAATTTATCTCGTACTTCCAGCACTATTCGAACACTTACGGCGGCGTACAGTCCTTAGAAAAAATGTACGACGATGCGATCTCTCATCCGGATGTCGTTGGACTAGCCATTTCAACCCGTCCCGATTGCCTATCGGATGAAACGTTGCGGTTGCTTGAAAAAT
>CAIPVD010000106.1 GCA_903868375.1 uncultured delta proteobacterium | reverse complement strand
GCCACTTTTACCGCAACGGAATTGCTGATAATCGTTTCGTTGGTCGTAGCCCGTGCCACCTCGCTCGTGATGGCGGTGTTAAATTGGTTGCTGGTGGCGTTAAATTGAGAGCGTAACAATTCCTCATCGGCAGAATCGGTAATCCACGTGTTCGTCATGGCCGAAGTTATTTGATACGCTACAGACGCCATGAACAACGGTTCGGTAAGTGCCGCCCAAGGTACGGTGCCAATCGAGACCAAAGTATCCCAATTTATGCGGCTCATCAAGTCAAGAGTGCCGTGCGCGTTAGAACTCGGTGAACGATTAACGTGTAACATTCCTTGTCCGGCAGTTATCTTGGACGCGCCGTAAGCAGTTGAAAAATACACTTCGCAAAAAAAATCTCCCTTGGCAGGGAAGGAATTGGTAAGAGCTTGGAAGGTGGCTATATTTCCACTTATAGTTCCTGTTACAGTTTTGAGTGATGAAGCCGAATCATTCATCATATAATTTAATTCGCAATTATATCCAGCAAAACCATTGTAGGACAGTCCATTGGTTAATACCGCTACTGGGATAGAGGGTGTATTTCCGGCGAAGGTCGTGTATTCAAACTTGATGGTAGGATGCGCCAAGTCAATAGTAAAACCAGTATCGGGAGGAGAGGCAAAAAGAAAAACAGGCGAAAATAATATAGATAAAATCAAACTTAATCGTTTCATATTTGCCCCTCATTTCGTTTCTGTTGCCATCTCTTTTTTAGGCTATCAGACAGTTTGTGCCGTGCTTCTAAAGAAAGATGTTGACCAAAACGACTCGGATTTCCCTTGTGTGCTTCAGACATTTTTCGTCTTGTTTCTTCAGAACAAGGAGGTCGGTTTTTTCTCGCTTCCTTGATTTTACGCCTATGCTCAGGAGAAAAAGTTCTACCCTTTAATCCTTCTGATATATGAAGCCGATGTGCTTCTGATTTTAATTTCCCCTTGCCCGCTACCGACATTTTGCGACGTGATTCCTCAGAATGAGGTATCCCTAAACGATACTTATTACCTATTAACGCCAGAGACACCTTTGCTCGATGTGCTTCGGATTGAGGTTTTCCTTTATGTGCTTCTGACATTCTACGACGGCCATCATCAGATACAGGATGCCTTAAATGACCTTCGCGCATATGCTTGCGTTCTTCTTCGGAATAAATGTGTCCGGAGGTTCCGTCTCCGCCGTCAGTAGTATTGGTTAATCTCCAGCCCTCTAATCTTCCATAGGCAATCCATGCCTTTTCTTCTTCACATCCTTGTCCTTCTACTTCGCCAATAAGAGAAACAGACGGAAGATATCCAGTGGCCAAGATGGATCGTAACCAATTATAAAGATAACTTTTTTCTCCGCAACGAGCACAAGAAAGATGGCCGCGAAACCTTGCAGAAATAGAAGAAGAAGTCTTACCGATATACCGTATCTCTCCATCCGGAGCGCATAAAACGTATATCTTTGTGTTCATACAGGGGTACTGTACTCCGAGAAAAGGTAAAAGTCAAGACCAAAGACATCGGG
>CAIPVD010000105.1 GCA_903868375.1 uncultured delta proteobacterium | reverse complement strand
TTTCTTGCTGCATCGTCATCTTTCTTTGCATCGGTCGTCTTTGCCTTGCCGAGCATCTTGTCGCCGGCTTTCGTTCCAATTTCGACATAATACCTGTCGCCCAGGTCGGTCAGCCAAAGGTCGAAGCCTTTGTCTATTGTCGCAGCTCCCATAGAAGCCCAGAACGACCACTTGGTCGCGCTCTGTGGGTCGATGCCGATGATAGCTACTTTCTTACGGCGCTCTAGATAGTTCGTGTCTTTATTGTCGTCCGTAAAGACCTTGTCCATCTGGTTAATGGCCTTCATATCGTAGGGATGGATGCCCACGATCGTTAGCGCTTCGCTTTCTAGCACTGCCTGGCCGTCGGCGCCGTGTCCAAGCTTAAAGGTGAGCAGCGTTTCCTTCGGCGGTTGGATGAACTTCTTGGGCGATGTCACCGTGACATCGTAGCCAAAGCGCAGTTCGGACGCCGCTTTAATGTCGGCGTATTCGAACTTTCCTGCTTCTTTGTCCTTCACGCCGACAACGCGTCCTTTTTTGGCGAGGGAGTCTATCCACGCGCCAAAATCTTCTTTCTTGATGATTTTGTTTTTCATAATGTTGAGGGTTTTTAGAGGGGTTAGACGGAAATGACAAGCACTTTTTATTTTTTCGTATATCCAAGAAAATTAGCAACTTTTTCGGCAATTTGACGATTATATGCATGTTAGGCGAAGTGTCTAAAAGTGTAAGAAAACTATGGCAATTGGACCGACACAATTTGGTTTTATGCCGATTAATGCGACGCTCGTAGGAACCACGCCTGGCGTGACGCATTTAGGGGAGCCACCCCAAAACATGCCTTCGCTGGTGGTGTCTGCGGGGACTATCGCAAGCGAACATGCCGATGCGGTTATGCTGGGGATTATTTCTTCCGATGCTAATAATGTTCCTTTTGCGCGGGCATTTGCTGCGTCGGCCGCAGAAGCTGCAGATGGTTTTGGCGAATATCGATCGCAATGCGAAGCTGCGGGGTTCCTTTTAAAAGGTGGTGCTGGTGATCGAATTGGCGGGGGCAAAACAACACACCCATATTTAACGGCAGAAAGATTGAAACAACTAGAACAATACGTTATTTACTATTCTAGAAATTATCGTGTCGATCCCGATGACCTTAGACAGGAATGCGTAATATCCATATTAGAAACGCTGGATAGAAAAGTGCGAGAGGGAAATGCGAAACCCGTGATGAATATGGGATTGGTAGCGTTGTCATCGGTTCAGGGAATGATGCCGGCATATCGTTTGCGTCAGCTTAAGAACGAATTAATGAACGCGTTGGAATTGTGGGAGTTGAAACAGTCCGGCGCATCTAATTTTGAAGATAGGCTGAAGCGCGCGCCAAATGGTGTTCTTGAGATATTGAAAGGCATCGAAAGTGAGGCCGACGCCGAAGCTTTACGAGAGAGAACGAAGGCAGTAGCGCATCGTATCAACGTGCGAGAGAATCCGGCAAGCTTAAGTGAACCGATCAAAGAAGGTAAAGATTACACTCTTCTAGATGTGTTGCCGGATGGTTCTTCGTCGAGTACGCTAGAGGGCGCTCAATTTGCAGAGGTTGGAAGACTTTTATCGGAGCGAAGAGACCTCTTCAGGCCGGAAGAAGTGGAAGTGGTGCATTTGATGGCGAGCGGGTTGGCAGCAATAGAGATCGCAAAAAAGTTGGGAGTACATTCTCATACTGTAAAAAATCGCTGGTCCGCTGCCTCTCGAAAACTTCATGAACTACTTACGCCTGTTGTTGTAAACGTTCCATCTCCGGAGGCGGAAGTAGCGAACGATGTGCCTGAAGTGGTGCAAGCAAAGGGCGTGGTTGAGATACCTAATGAAGTGATCATATCTGATGCTCCACTGCCTTTGAAAATAGAGCTGAATCTGCATGGCGATGGATGCATCGAGGGGAAGAAAAGGCGCCTTATTATGCCGATCGAAACCATAGCGGGGGCATTAGAAAGAGCGAATGGTGATAAACGTAAGGCTTCGGCGGAGATAGGTTTTCATGTCTTCGGGATCGACTATAGGATCAAACAAGCTTCTGTCGATAGCCCTCTTGGTAGGTTCAAGTTCTATATTCCAGATCATCGCGGAAAGATCGTTTTCTATCGCGCGGCCTACGAGGAGGCCCTTGCCGTTTACAAACATCGGTATGAAATGCAACCAAGGCCGGCATATTCCCCTGACAACGTTGCGTTATATCTGCTAGCAGCCAAAGGCAACTTCGATGTTGTCTCATTGATGCTTAAAGATATCGCTACCCCCGAAGAGATAGCGACGATGATAAAAGGTGCGCAGCCAGGTACTATGTTAGCGCATATACGAGAAAGATATAAATTATTTCGTTCGAAGACAAAAACGGCTAGAAATTGAAAACTATGGCAATGAGCGTGACACAATTTGGTTTTATGCCGATTAATGCGACGAGCGTAGGAATCACGCCTGGCGTGACGCATTTAGGGGAGCCACCCCAAAACATGCCTTCGCTGGTGGTGTCTGCGGGGACTATCGCAAGCGAACATGCCGATGCGGTTATGCTGGGGATTATTTCTTCCGATGCAAGCAGCCGCAACTTTCCATATGCTGCCATGGCTACTGGTGGCACCCCTGCCATTTTGCGCGATAGGCCGAAAGCGCAGGGTTTGATGGCCGCACCTTCTGATGGAGAAGATTGGGCTTATGACGCTAGATGTGTGGTCAAAGGATACGCAGAAGTAATAAGTGCATTAGAAGAAAGCGCGATGAAGGTTTCGCGAGAGCATTCTTTTCCTGATCTGTATTCGTTCGAAGTGCTGGCACATGCGGCACTTGATGCGCCTGATGTTGCACTGCCGATACTTAAGAGAATAGCAGAGTCTGGAAAATCGGCAGCATATTATGGTGCCTTATATCTTGTTGCGCTTGCCAATGGGTTGATCGTTAAAGAGGAAGTATTTGGGGAAACCAGGCAGTGTGATGCAATGTCATCCAAAAAAAATCCAGATAGGCAACTAAAGGCTGCACAAGAGATCTTACGAGGTTTAGATGTCGCACCTTTTCTGAAGTCTGCAGAGGTTGATGTATCCGGATTTTTTTATGCCATTCTCATCAGCATGTCGGAATATAATGAAGCTGCACGCATCGAGTTAATAGCAAGAGCAGGGTCCGTAAAAAGGCTTGTAGATCTACTTTTAGATCGCGTTGCAGCGTATGCAAGTCCAGCGGCTATTGATATTATAACCTCTGTCCTTGATAGAGATGATAAGGGGCTTGCGCGTGATCTTGCAAAATTTATGATGGAACAATTCTATGCCGAGAAATATCCTGGCAGCATAGAAATGAGGCAGTCACGTGGAATGCCGCTTACGAATAATGCGGTAGAGGCGTTCGTTCGGATACTTAAGACGGCGTCGATCAGAGTCAAGCGAACGATAATTTCCAATTTTTTCGCGGACGATCTCCGTTTCCCGAGGACCAGCAGGGAACACGATGGCTATGATACATATTACAAATTCTTTGGGATGGCGGCGGACGCGGCGGCCCATGAGCTTGTCGCGACGCTTGCGAACATTGCCCAAAGTTATGATCAAGATTCGATTCAGTTTGCCGAGGCTATAGTTGCGCTCGACTATTTACGTCAGGTGAAGGGATTGAAGATCGCCGAAGACGCCATGTGCGCGATAGATGTGCAGCCCTTTGCGAGGGAAATGTTAGATCACGATAATTTAACGGGCCGGGATAATTTTCCGGAATGGAAGAGGAAGCGCGTAAGAAGAATAGACGAGGCCTTCTATCGGTTATATTTTGCCGGAAATCACACTTACTTCGCGTGCAAGCCGCCCCGACTTGTCGTGGATTGCGGATTAATATCTGTTCGCATGAATAATAAGGAAAGGTTCGGCCGTGAAGATATTACTGACTTGGAAGAACCAAAAGACCTAGGCGGCGCTATCAGAATGGTGCGGCGGGTGTTGGCGGCTTCATTCCCTGGAGAAAATGACGGCGGAAATTAGTTTAACAGGTAATAGTACGCAACTTTTTTTTATGGGCTGACGATTATAGTTATGCTAGGAGGACCTTTATGGCGGGTATCACGATACCATCAACCTATATATTCAAAACCGCTATCGCGACAGCTCCCAATGCCATGGTAGGCCAATATATAGATTTCCAAAATATCACACCGTATGGTTTCTCTTCTTTCGCCGAAACAAGTCAAACCGTTCAGAATAGAACATTACTTGGGTCGATCGAAGGACAGATTTTGGGCCTTTCTTCCGGCAACGACGAGCAAGCAAGGGGTTTATTCGATCGATTCATGCAGCTGGCAGATTCAGATCCTGTAGTTGCGATCGGGTCGCTAAGTAAGATCGCGGAAACAAGCCCATGGGCTTTAACCGCGGCATATTACATCTTGGCATTAGGAAAGCGTACCGATTATGTCTTGAGTGGAAACTGTGATGTCGTTGTTCCTGAAGCAAAAAATGCGCTCGCAAAACTTTCGGCCGATGTGCTGCTTCGGTCGGCAGTAGATGATCCGGTAGAAGACGTCGCGCGCTATTTTATCGGGGTGGCACCTTACAATCTGGAGATCATGGACTATGTTACGCGGCATGTGACAGAGACCGAAACCTGGACGCAGGTGCTTATTGAAAACGCGATTTGTCGGTCCTGCGTTCAGGCTCAAGACATTCTTATCAAGACGCTTGCGAGAGAAGATAACGCTGGTCAAGGCAGGGATAGATTGCTTAGTTACTTTGCATGTACTTCGGCACAGAACTATCCGCAGACAAGGCGGACGGTAGCGGCTTTTTTCAGATCAATGAAAAAAGCTTCAATTGATGTCAAAATGCTTATCTTAACCAGTTTCTTTCGGGATGATCTTAAGTGCCGTGCCCCTTCGGGCCCA
>CAIPVD010000104.1 GCA_903868375.1 uncultured delta proteobacterium | reverse complement strand
TTATCCACACACTTATATGTGGAAAACTTTTTACGTTACCGTCAATCTTTTTTCCAAAACCTCGACATCATCTTTTATCCGCGGATTTGTAAGAAGCGCGGCCTCGATCTTTCTAAACGCATGCATTACCGTAGTGTGATCCTTGCCGCCAAACTTCTCTCCTATTTCCGGAAAGCTGGCGCCCGCATGTTTTTTGCAAAGATACATCGCAATTTGCCGCGGAATAACAAGAGATTTCATGCGCCGCGCAGATTTTAATTCCACAATTTTTAATTTAAAATGATCGGCAACAAGTTTTTGTATCGAATCGATGGAACAGACCGCCGTGTTTTTATTAACAATGTTCGATAAGACCTGTTCCGCGAAGCGTTCGGTGATCGGCGACTTAAATAACGAAGCATAGGCGGAGAGGCGTATCAGCGCACCCTCAAGCTCCCTAATATTCGATCTTATGCGCGTGGCAAGGTAGATTGCGACGTCGTCTGGTAAGACTATATTAGAAGCGTCTGCCTTTCTTTTAAGAATGGCAATTCTCGTTTCAAGATCCGGCGGTTGAATATCTGCCACCAAGCCCCATTCGAGCCTGGAACGAATGCGGTCGTCTATATCCAATATATCCTTTGGGTATCTGTCGCTAGTTACAACGATCTGCTTTTGCGATTCGAGAAGCGTGTTGAACGTGTGGAAGAACTCTTCTTGCGTCCTTTCCTTGCCCTCTAGAAACTGGATGTCGTCCATTAGCAAGACATCGCAATTTGACCGGTATTTTTTTCGCAGTTCGACCATCTTGTCGTATCTGATACCGAATATAACCTCATTCATGAAGCTTTCGGCGGTGACGTACAATACCTTTGAAGATGGATATTTTTTTGCGATCTCAAGGCCTATTGCGGAAACAAGATGCGTTTTGCCGAGTCCAACGCCGCCATAAACGAAAAGCGGGTTATAGTGGCCACCGGGCAAGTCGGACACGGCCTTTGCCGCTGCGTGTGCGAACTGGTTCGCGCTGCCAACGACAAAGCGGTCGAATGTATAACGGGCGTTTAGACCGGTTACCGGGCTTTTGGTTTCAGGTATATGAACTGCAACTGCGGCTGGAACTTCGGAAGATATCTTATTATCCATCTCATCAGCTAGTTTTGCATCGACTTCGATATGCACCTGCGATGGGCAGCCTCTTGCGGCAGAAATCTCCGTTGTAAGCAGCGGAAGGTACGATTCTTCTATCCAATCCTTAAAAAACTTATCCGGCACTGCGAGCGTAACGGTATCGTTTTCTTCTTTCACCAGGCGCGTAAAGCCGAACCATTTCGAATAGTTAACGTCGCCGATCTGGCTTTTGATTCGCCCCTGTAGATTGTTCCAGAAATCCAAACTCATAATTGTTCACATGTTTATCCACAACTGTGGATAACTTTATAGGTAACGGCTTCATATGCCCAACTGGCAATTCTTTGCAAGCTAAAATTTGGCGCTAACTTCAAGCAAAACTTTAGGGCTTGACTTTAACTCAATGTAACTTTATCTAGGTGACCTTTTAAAGGTTAAATTAACTTGAATTCAATTGGAGGAAGTTTATGGCAACGAAGAGGACGTTTCAACCGAGCAAGATCCACAGAAAAAGAACCCACGGTTTTAAAAAAAGAATGGCAACCGCAGGTGGCCGCAAGGTTATATCTAAACGCAGAAGGAAAGGGCGTAAGCGCCTCTCCGCCGGACTTGGAAGGTAATGCCGAAGTTTTTAAAGAGCGAGAAGGTTCTTAAAAAAAGCGATTTTGCCCTTGCCTATAAAGCACAGGAAAAATATTTCACGAAGAACTTTTTCATGGCGTTTAGCGGCGGGGACAAAAGACGCATCGGCATAACGGTCAGTTGTAAGGTTGGCAAGGCTTTTGTGCGGAACAGGATAAAACGTGTTATAAGAGAGTTCTTTAGGCTAAATAAAGAGCTCTTTTTTATAGGCGATACGGTAATTACCGCCAGGACCGGCGCTGGCTTGCTGGATAACGCAGAAATAAGAAGCGAGATTCAAGCGCTGGTACAAAAGAAGAGATAAATGTCCAAAGTTTTCATATTTCTTATTGCATGCTATCAAAAAGCCATATCTCCGGCGTTTACCCTGCTTGGGGCAGAGTGCAGGTTTCATCCCAGCTGTTCGGAATATTCGAAGCGGGCGTTTGAAGCGAGATCGTTTTTCGAGGCGATCTTTTTAACGGTAAAGCGCCTAGCCAAATGCGGGCCATGGAACGCTGGCGGGATCGACATGATCAAAGAGGAAAATAATTTATGAACCAAGATTCAAGATCGTTACTTGCGGTTGGCTTAAGCGTTCTCGTTTTCATCCTCTGGTACAGCTTTTTATCTCCAAAACCGCAGAAGCAAAACGCAGCAGCGCCCACGGCGACGACTGAAACCGTAAATGGAGTGGCAGCCGGCGCAACAACTGCGGGTGCTACCGCCAGTCAAACGGCGGCGCCAGGCGTGCAGGTGGCCGCCGCGACTACACAACAGTCAAACGTTCCGGCAAAGACGACCACGATAGAAACCGATCTTTATAAGGTAGAGTTAACGAACGATGGCGGTGTGCCGACCTCTTGGGAGATAAAGAAATACAAAAAGGCGGGGGCGGGAGATCAGCTAATGAATCTGATCGAAGGAGCCGAGGCGCCGTTACAGGAAACGCTCTCTTTCGTGAACCTGCCGCAAAAGCCCAGGTACGATCTGGTTGAAGCAACGACCGACAATCGGGTCGTCTATAGGTGGAGATCGAAAGACGTAGATATTATAAAAGAATATAAATTCGACCCGAAAAGTTATTTAATGAACGTCGATATCAAGATTAGAAATAACGGCAAGAACGCGATCACCGGAAGCCCTGCAATCGCTTGGGTTGCAACGGTAAAGAAAGAAGAAAAGCGCGGTTTTTTAGGTTTTTTAAAGGGGCCGCAGAACGAATATAAGCCGATCTATTTAATGGGTGGCAGCGTAAACAACGATATAACGCCCGAAAAAGAAGGGCAGCTGCTTTGGGGCGGAATAGAAGACCGTTATTTCATGTCCGCGATAATTCCAAGAGAACATGGCGACACGGCAAGGATAACCACGTCGCGTGAAGCGATTCCAACCGGCGAGTTCTTGTTAAAGACAAAGGTCACGGTCCCAGCCATTACCATACTTCCCGGCGCTGAAACCAAAAGTTCATTTTCCGTTTACGTTGGCCCAAAGGATAGAGAAAGCCTAAAGGCGGCGGGTTTCTCGCTTGAGAAGGCTATCAACTACGGCTGGTTTTCGTTCGTAGCGGTTCCGATCTTATATCTCTTAAAATTTTTCCATGGCCTTATTCACAACTGGGGAGTGGCCATCGTTATCTTAACGATATTTGTTAAGCTGCTACTAAACCCGCTGTCGCGCCATTCGATGAAGTCGATGAAATCGATGCAGACATTGCAGCCGAAGTTAAAAGAACTGCGCGAAAAATATAAAGGCGATAAAGAACGCCTTAACGTAGAGACGATGCAGCTCTTCAAGACGAACAAGGTAAACCCTATGGGCGGATGCCTGCCGATGCTCCTACAGTTGCCGATATATATTGCGCTTTACAAAGTTCTTTGGAATTCGATCGAGCTATATCGTCAGCCGTTCTTCTGGTTCTACCGCGACCTGTCGGCGCCCGATCCATTCTTCGTTATGCCGATAATTTTGGGCGTTGCGATGTTCTTCCAGCAAAAACTAACGCCATCTGCTTCTGCCGACCCTGCACAGGCGAAGATGATGCAGATAATGCCGCTTATGTTCACGGCGTTCATGCTCTTCTTGCCGAGCGGGCTTGTCCTTTACATCCTGATAAACACCGGCATGGGCGTCATGCAGCAATACATGATGAACAAGGATATAAGGTTCAGAGACCTGCTTCGCGGCAAGCTACACGCTTAATTTTTGAGCAAAGCCTTTTGAGTATCTGTTGCAGATAGATTGGTTGTTGATGTGGTTGCTGTCTCTTTACTATTCTTCGATGAATCATCCGTTCTCGTCACGTACGCCATAATGGCGCCTGTTGCGGCGTCTTGCCAGCCGTCCGCTGAATTATCGTAGGCAACTTCTAAAGATAGAGCATCGCCTTTTGCGAGCGGAATGCCAGCCGGATCGGCGAAGTCAGCCAAAGATTCTATTTTATGATCAGCAGACAAAGTTGGCTTTGCATCCCAAAGCGGCTGGTTCTTTGCCTTAAGCGATATTTCTATAGCGCTATCTTGTAGCAGGCCATAAGCCTTTATTAATAGGCCGGCTTCAGGCACCTTGAACGATGCATCTTTCTTAACGAACTCTTTCGGCGACACCATCATCGGCTGGTGATCGCACGGATCGACATCCAATAAAAGCGGCATGACGTCTTTAAAGTTCTTCGCCGACTTCATAGGTACCGCCGTTATCGTGAACTTGAAATAGACGTTTTCGTAATCCTGCGTGCCAGGATTCTGAAGCATTACCTTTGCGTCGAGCTGGTCGGTAGCAAGCACCGGATAACCATGGCCATCAGGGAGCTCTATTTTTCTTGTCGTAGCGGTAGCGGCTAAAAATGGATTTGCAACTTCTTTATCGGCGCAGAGAGGGTTCTTTTCGCTGGCGTTGGAAACTATCGCCATATGAAGAAGGTTCGCCGGCAGTTCACCGCCGTTTCCATCCTCGATCGAATTCTCAAACGACGTTATCCAAAGAGGCTCGTCCGTCTGAAAATTTATGGAGCCGGGCGCCTCCCACATGTTCATGGCCTTCTGCCCAGCAGGGAGCGAAAACGGTCCAACTTTGTAGGTCAGTTTTTGGGCACCGCTCGTGCCCGAAGTTGCCGGCGTAGAAGTGTCGGGAGTTGCCGGTTTTACGACCGCCGCATCGGCAATGCCAGGCGCCCCGCCTGATTTATCGCAGGCCACAAGCGAGATGAAAAGTGCGGGCAAAATTAACGATATGATTAGTGCTTTTTTCATTAACTAGAGTGGCAATATAAAGGAATTATAACTAATAGTGAATATGCACTGCGGCGCCATACATTGACGCAAGGCGGCAATGATTAATGAAATACAATGTCGCGTAATAATATGTCTTGCAATTCGTTGAAATTGCTAATATATAGCTGCGGCAGTCAAATTTAGGAGATAAAATGGCTATTAGTGAAGTGAATTCAAAAGTACCGGCTGCTGTCAATTATCCAAGCGTTGCTCCGCCAATAAATACAGCTAAATCAGAGAAACAGGCTCGAGCCGATGTGTTTGTCAATTGTGCAATCGGAGTTATGGGGGCGGGTTTATTGACCGGAATTGGATATGCAGTTAAGACGCGAATATTACCGGCGCTAAATATGTGGTCGAACGCCGGCGATCATTTTAGGGAAAGGTGTGATAAGGCAGGGGTTCCTAATTTAAGTTTGTTTGACCGTTACTACCTGCTACGCACCATGGGAAAGCTCATGTCTTACTATGCTGGCGACCTTACAACAAATCCGTTCAAAACAAATCTTGATGGTTTTGTGGATGAAGGATGTAATAAACTTCTTGGAATGCGCAAAGCCGCAATGGCGGTACAATCGAAAACTGCGAGCGCCAGCGCTTCATCGACGAGAAGCCGTAGTTCTTCTGCATGGGCCCCAAGTCCTTTAGTGCAAAATATTTTCAAAACTGGAGTGGAGGTTCTGCTTGTGTTGGGCGCATTTGCTTCCGGCGCAGAACTGGTAAGAGCCAATTCATTCACATCGTCCCAACAAAATTTGATGGACGATGCATCAAATAATTTCCACAGCCTATAACTTCGGTTGACTTCTCTTTAATTTTAAGCGAAATCTGGCATTCGTTATGCCGAGCCAATACATTCCAGTATTGATGCTTTTCTTGTTCGCCTCTTTTTTAGGCGGCGCTTTCATAATCTTGTCTGCGATGCTTGGCCGGCCAAAAAAAACCACGACAGACCTTGAACCTTACGAATGTGGCGTTGATCAAACCGTATCGCCGCGCAGGCCTCTAAACGTAAAATTCTTCATAATTGCGATCGTATTCCTTCTCTTCGACGTGGAGGTGGCGCTTTTGTATCCATGGGCGGCGCTGTTTAGGGATTTCGTTTCGAACGGGATGGGGAATTTTATTTTAATGGAAGGCCTAATGTTCATCTTCGTCCTGGCTGTAGGCCTAATATTCATATTCAGAATAGGCGCTCTCGCCTGGGAAGATTAATGGAGAATTATTTAGTCACAAAACTGGCGGAGGTCGTCAATTGGGGTCGTAAATATAGCCTCTGGCCGATGCCGTTTGCCACCGCATGCTGCGGCATCGAGTTCATGGGGGCGGTCTCGAGCAGGTTCGACATCTCGCGCTTTGGCGCGGAACTCGTCCGCTTCTCTCCAAGGCAGGCGGACCTTCTCCTTGTCATGGGGACCATATCTTACAAAGAGGCGCCGATTCTTAAAAAAATATACAAGCAGATGCCTTCCCCTAAATGGGTTATATCGATGGGTGCCTGTGCCTGCTCCGGCGGCTTCTACAACAACTACTCGACACTTCAGGGGATAGACGAAATAATTCCGGTCGATGTCTATATCCCCGGCTGTCCACCGAGGCCAGAACAGATATTGCAGGCGATAGTTAAGCTGCAGGAGAAGATCGTTAAAGAGAATAAATTATGACGAAGAAATTTCTAATATTATCTTTAATGTTCGTGCTTATTATCGGTGCCGTGCGTTTACATGCAGATAACCTGCCGCAGTTCGAAGGCGCCAAGCTATATCAGGCCGGCGACTTTGCCGCCGCCGCAAAATGGTGCGCAAGTTATTTGAAGGAAAATGCGCCAGGAATTGATCGCGCGGCCGTACTTATTCTTCTTGGCAATTCTCTGGAGAAGGTAACCGACAGTTTTAATACAGATGCCGAAAAGGAATGTTTTAGGAGCGGCTCCAAAAAAGACGGTACGGCATGTATGCAGGCGTATGCCGAAAAGCTGAACTCGATGTATGGCGCGAGTTCGTTCGAATATTCCGAAGGTGCTATATATATCCGCTATACCGGCGCTCAATATAAAGAGGCGATAGAAAAATATCCAAGCAGCCCTTACAGCGCTCAGGCCGCGTATATGGAGCTAACTAAAAACCTGATAGGCGCGCCTGAAGTCGTGTTGCCGCGCATCAAAGAATTCATGGCGAAGTACAATGCCGGAGAGTGGGGCAGGCAAGGCCGCCTGCTTTGGGCGCGGGTGAACGAAGATATCTGGTGGATACACAGAAAATGGAGCTGGGTTCTCTACAACTGGAAAATATCTCCGGAAGACCTGATAGTAAAGGCGGAGCCGTACAGGCAAGAGGCCCTTCGCACGTTCGAAGATATCATAAAAAAAGATGGATCGACCGAAGAAGGCAAGGCGGCGAAAAAGGAATACGAACTTTTAAAGAACTACAAGGACGACGGAAAGTTGTACGGGATAGTAAACGAATCGACCGTTCAAGGGGCCTTGGTGAGATAGATAATGAAGACGATAGCCGCACATAAAGATCAAATTTTTGATACGTGCAAAAAACTGCGCGATGAAGAGAAGTTCGACTTCATGATGGATCTTTGCGGCGTTGATCATATGAATAGGCAAGAAGGGCGTTTCGACGTCGTCTATCATCTTTATTCATCCAGCACGAACGAACGCGTGCGCATCAAGGTCGTGGTGCCGGAATCGGATCTGAACGTCCCGAGCATATCGGCCCTTTGGAAGGCGGCCGATTGGTTCGAACGCGAATGTTTTGATCTCTTCGGTATTAAATTCACGGGCCACCCGAACCTGAAAAGGATATTGTTGTACGAAGGGTTCGTAGGGTATCCGTTAAGAAAAGATTATCCAATAAACAAAAGGCAATTCATCCCAACGCCTTTGCAGCTGAAAGATGGGCCGGACGATAACGGTTTTTTCTGGGTGAACTTGGGTCCCGCGCATCCCGCAACGCATGGAACGTTCAGGATAATGTTAAAGCTAGACGGCGAAAGAATAATAGACGCGATACCTGAAATCGGCTACCTGCACCGCTGCTTCGAAAAAGAAGCGGAAGATCACACCTACACGCAGGTCATTCCATACACCGACCGACTTAATTACTGCTCCGCGCTCATGAACAACGTCGGCTACTGCATGGCGGTGGAGAAGTTGATAGGTTTAGAAATACCCGAGCGGGCAAAATATATTCGCGTCTTAATATCGGAGCTTTCACGTATCAT
>CAIPVD010000103.1 GCA_903868375.1 uncultured delta proteobacterium | reverse complement strand
TCCAGAAAATGAGAGGAGAAAAGGTCGATGAAGTGCTGGCGCTGGCCTCAAAAGATAAAGACAAAAATATTGCGAAACGCGCCGCGATAGCTCTTGCCGAGCATAGAATGTAAGTAGAAAATTTTTTATCTTTGTTTAAAGACCAGGCAGAGTGAATTCACATACGATTGCTCTTCCGATGTCATATGCGATGTTTTTGGATTTATCCAAGCCTGACATTCCTTGAAAAAATCTTCGTTATCGCTTTGGCCCTTGCATGTTGTGCAGCCAAGCATCATAAGGTCGGCCACTTCTTTTCCCGATATGGCAAGTTCCTCGTCTAGTGCGTAGCGCAGTAGCTCTACATCATCGTCGCGTTTTGCGGCAAACTCATGGTCGCTATCGTTTTCGGAGCTCGTAAGAATGTTTCTTAACGCCTTGCCTAACTTTTGCTGTGCGACGAGGCTAACGTCGGCGTCGCTTCGATATGTGCCGTCTTCCAATACGGTCTTTACCGCGCAGGTGTCTTTGAGCTGCCAATATGTTCCTTTCTTTGTCTCGCCGCTCGAACATTTTCCATTTGGACTCGCAATAGTGCAAACGAAAGAATCTACAGGTTTTGAGAGTAAGCGCCTGACCGGTTCGGCTATCGCGCTTAGAAAAACATCCACCACTTTCTTTTCATCAGTTCCTATCATTCCAGCGGTGGCGTCATAAAGATCGCGTGCTAGCGACTTGTAGTCGATCTTATCATATAGAACTCGTTCATCGAACCCTGAAAAATGACATCCGGCCATAACATCTCCTTTTTAAAGAAAACTAAAAATTAATTCCGGGGCGGCAGGATCGCTGGACGGAATAACCCTTTCCTCTCCGCGATAGCGAAAGACCGTGTTGTAATAGACCGGATTTTTAAGGGTCTTTTGAACAAAGTCAATACCCAATTTGTTATACCTTGGGTAAATAGCGTAAAAATCATGCTCGAGGAAATCGAAGGCTTCTTGCGTGCTCTTCTTCTCCAATATATCTTTTAAACTTTCGCTACGAAAATAATTTCGGTTCGTTCCGCTATAAACCGCATCGGTTGGAACGAAAATTGAGAGAGGTTCTCGGCTCTTTCGGTTGGCCATAAGGCTGTCGAACCCCATCGAAAGGCAGAACCACACGTGCCCGCCTGTAAGAACCATTTCGCTGCCGTTAAAGGATACATCGTTCGTTCCAAATTGATCGGCATAAGCAAAGTAGGTTGGCGCCATGTGCTTCAAATAAAAACTGCCGAACATGCCGCCACCTTCCACCAAATAGACCACGGGGAAGTTCTTTTCTTCGGCAAATGCCACTTCGCGTTCGATGCCCTCTAGCGCTCTCTCCGATGCGTCGAATGGAAGATATGGGTGCATTACAAAAAGGGCCCGGCCCGAATCTATCGTTAGCTGTGACGTAACAAGCGATCCTCGAAGCCAATCTTCATCCTTGGCAAATGTCAGGGCGTAAGATCCTTGTTCCACCTGAAATGTGTCCAGTAAATGGCGATAGTCGTCCGCTTCCACTTTGGAAAGCTCTAATGGCCGGTCGTTAGTTTTGGTAGCCTGGGCCATGTGAAAATAGAACGCCCTCAAAAAATTATAGTTGTTTGCATAATGGCACTCATCGTTTGGATAGGATTTGCGACATGAATAAAACGATTCATCGTTAGATGAAAACCCAACTTCGTTGAAATCGGAGTCGTCGATCACACCGTCTGCCAAAGCCTTGATCGCCGCCTTGCGTTCGTCTTCGCTAAGGCTGGTGAAAAAATGATCGCCGAAAAGCTCGAACGGCGACATGTCTATTTTGATAGGTGGGTAGCTCATATCTCAATGTGTTGTAGAGTGTATCGGCAGTACTCAAAGAAAGTTGCTAACTTTTTGATAAAATCGCATCGGCCGTCTTTACGGCGTGTTCTACGGTTCCGGCGACCGATATTCCGGTGAAATAACTGCCGGTTAGGCGAAGGCCGCCGCAGTTTTCCAGCGACCGCCCTATCTGTGCGATCCTGTCCGTGTGGCCTATGTTGTATTGGGCTATCGCGTGTGTATAGCGGGTGATGCAGGCAAATGCCGGGCTTCCCTTTGCCCCGACCGTACGGCCCAAGTCCTTTTGAACGATGTTCATTATCTCATCGTTGTCCAGATCGGAAACCTCTCTATCGAGCTCGCCGCCTAAAAAGTTCGTGAAGAGTGCGTGGCCCGCTGGCGCGCGTTCTGGAAATAGTGAAGAGGAAAATAGCCCGCCAAGAATTCTTACGCGCTGCTTTCTCGGCACCAAAAATCCGAATCCATCCAGCCGGTGCGCCACGTTCTCTTGTTTGTAACCGGTATGAACTACGATTATCGGCGCATATTCAATTCCCATTAAGGCGTTTCTTAAGGCATCGGATATGCCGCCCAAGACGCGCGCGGCGGAATAAGCCGGCAGAGCGCAGATAAGCCGCTTGGTCATTACGTTCAAAGATTCGCCATCTTTTTCATAGTGTACGTTGTAGGTGTCGTTTATCTTTTCGATGCTGGTGACACGAGCGTTCTTTACCGTACTATCTCCAAGGTTCGAGGCGAGAGCCGAAGTCAAAGTTCCGATACCGGCCCGGAATGAACCAAGCCCGCTCGATTTTATATCTCCCTTCAGCTCCTTCATGCCCTTAATTACGCTGCCATATTTCTGTTCGATGTGGACAAGTTTTGGAAATATCGCTTTAATGCTTAATCGTTCTGGATCGCCTGCGTAGATTCCAGATACGAACGGAGTTACGAGCATGTCGAGCGCTTCTTTTCCAAGGCGGCGCGTGACAAAGCTTGCGAGAGATTCATCATTGTTGTGCGATGGCTTTTTAATGAAGGGTTCTTTTAGCAGGCGCAAGCGGCCCTTGAGAGATAAGATGGGTGAAAATAAGATTTTTGGCCCGGAAGGAACCGCTACGAGTTTTTCTTCCTTATATATGTAGCGTCTTTTGCCGATAGCATCGGGCGTTTCGATCTTTAAGTTCTTTATGCCTACCGATTCGGCCAGGCTCCAAAGTTCTTTCGATGAGTTGAGGAAGGTGTTAGGGCCTAACTCCAAAAGATATCCGCTTTCGTGCATCGTGCGAATGCATCCGCCAAGGTGAGACGATTGTTCCAGCAGAAGAACCGGCAAACCCGCCTTGTGAAGTTTGTGGGCAACGGTAAGTCCTGCAATTCCACCGCCCACGATGACTATTTTTTCGTCGTTCATTTAATGTTATCTAAGACCATCTTTGCCAGCAAGTCAATGAATTGTGGATTATCGTTCAGCGCAGGAGTTCGCGCAATGTTCGAGATGCCCATTTTTTTGGCGTACGGGATATAGAGCTTGTCAATTTCGTAAAGTGTTTCGATGTTCTCGCAGGCGAAACCGAGCGGAACTATGACCAAGTTCTTTGGCTTAAGCTGGCGAATAATATCTTTTGTGAATGGTCTTGTCCAGCCATGCTTGCGCGGGGCGCTTTGGAACGCCAGCTGCCAATTGTAGCCTGTAAAATGTCTTACTATTTCATCGATGCTCTCGTAAACCTGCTTCAAGTAAGGATCGCCAGCCTTTATTGCTGACACGGGTATCGCGTGGACCGAAAATAATAATGTGATGTCCGGCGGTGGCACGTCTTTCCATGCGCCAAGCGCGGTCTTAATGGCATGTACGACTGCGCCTATGTAAAGCGGATGCGTGTGCCATTGTGTATTGTAAGTGGTGTATTTAGATTGATACGGAAACAGCGGCAGTTCGATGATACGTTCGCATCCGTCATCTTTTGCCTCGGCATAAGCTTCGGCGACAGATGGATGACCATATTTCATGCCTGTATAGACCTTTATATCCTTGCCAGGCGACCTTAATTTCGATTCCAACGCTGCGGCCTGAAGTTTTGTCCACGCAACTACCGGGGAAGCTCCGCCTATCGATGCATACATCTTCTTTGAATACGATTCGCGAAACTTCGCGAGCGTTCGGGCGAATAGTTTTAGCGGCCTTGGCAAAACATCTTTGAAAATATCTTCCAGAAATGGTCTGACCTCTTCTAAAGACCTTGGTCCGCCGAAATTTGTGAGTATCACGCCTATCATTTAAACGGTCCTCGAAAAACTTCCCTTCTTTGCCGCTATATATTCGTCGAAGATCATCGCAATGTTTCGGACGAAGAGGCGGCCGAGTGGGGTGACTTTTATGATATTATTTTCAACCGAGATCAAACCATCTTCGATCAAGTTTATAGTTGATAGTCGATGGTTGATGGTTGCTTCGCAACTTCCTTTGCAAAATAAGTCGCGAATGATGGTTCTTCTTCG
>CAIPVD010000102.1 GCA_903868375.1 uncultured delta proteobacterium | reverse complement strand
GCAGGGAGACATCTCGTCAAGCACCGCAAACTACGCATCGTTATTTCCGGCCTTCGGCGTATTTGCCGTAGCCGGCTGGCAATTTGAAACTCCCGACTGGCTCGACGTATCGGTTCCGTTCAACTACGATAGAGTAAAGTTGAACCAGGTAAAATGGACGAGCATGTTCGGCGTCGATGTCGAAGCAAGGTTCCACTTTTTATCGAAGGACAAAAAAATCG
Source organism: uncultured delta proteobacterium (assembly GCA_903868375.1). GTDB lineage: Bacteria > UBA10199 > UBA10199 > 1-14-0-20-49-13 > CAIPVD01. The sequence continues at coordinate 17,602 of CAIPVD010000102.1, read as the reverse complement.
ATCCGTTCATTGGGGCTATCTTTGGTTACAACTTTCTCAAGGTCAACGACCCCCTATACAAGACGTACGTAATGGGGCCGGAGTTCGGCGGATCGGTTGGGTTTGAGTATGCTATCTATCAAAAATTGAACGATAAATCGGAAGAGACGCAAGCGCTGACCGTCTATCTTGAAGTCCCGATAAAATATGCCATATTTCTTAACGATTACGCCGTAACTACAAACAAGCAGGCAAGTTTCATATCGTTCCCGATAAAAGCCGGACTCATTTATCATTTTTAGTTTCTTAAAGGCTTACCCGTAGATAGCATGTGCCCTATTCGATCGAGCGTTTTCTTCTCTCCGCAAAGCGATAAGAACGCCTCTCGTTCCAGCTCCAAGATATGATCTTCATTTGTGTCGTGTAGGCAAGGCATATCTCCATCACACAGGACGTGCGCAAGTTTTTCGGAAACGAACGCATCATATTCCGTTGCGACGCCTTTAAGTACCGCCTGCCTAACGCCATTTACAAGCGCCATCTTTCCGCCAAGCCCTGGCAAGATTATGTCTTGGCGTTTAGCGGGCGGCACGTAATTTTTCGTAAGTGCTAGCGCCGCCAATTTTGCCGCGGCAAATGCCTTTTCATGATCTATAATTATCTCGTCGGTAGTTGCAAGATAGCCGATCTTTTTCGCTTCCTTTGCGCTAGAAGATGCCTTTGCAAAGGCGATCGTCTCGAACGCGCCTTTAATCGCCGGAAACGGGCCGCTCATCTTTCGGCGTTCCATGAATTTTAAGAGAAGGTTTTTGCAACCGCCACCCGCCGGTATCAAGCCGACACCTCCTTCAACAAGGCCAATGTAGGTTTCAGCTGCCGCAACTATTCTGGCAGCAGATAGCGCTATCTCGCACCCGCCACCCAGGGTCAATCCTGCCGGGACAACGACGACGGGCTTTAAAGCAAACCTTATCATCTGATTTATGTTTTGAAACGAGCGCACCATCTTCTCTATCTGGCCGAACTCTTTGTTTTGAGCGGCAAGAAAGATCATCATTAGGTTTGCGCCTGCAGAAAAGTTCGCGGCATTATTTCCAATGACAAGGCCGGCACCTTCCTTTTCAACGTGTTCGATGGAACGGCCTAGCATAGTTACAACGTCTGCGTCGATCGCGTTCATCTTCGTGTGAAAACTGCAGCAAAATATTCCGTCGCCGATATCTAGAAGATCTGCGCCAGCGTTGCTGGCGATCTTTGGAACCCAGGAACCCAGGAACCCAGGAACGTTTTTCGGCGATTCGACATCTTCCAGCTTCCGCCCCAACCTCTTCTCCACGTTCGTGACTCCTAGCGCACGCAACTGTTCGAACGGCCCCAACTCCCAGTTAAAACCCCACCGCATCGCCTTATCGACCTCTCCTTCCGAATGCGCGATCTCTCTCCAAACGTTCAATGAAAACAGTATCGCCGCGCTGACCAGGTGCCAGGCGATGTTGCCGGCTTCATCATCCGCAAAAACTACCGTTCGTATGCGCTCTGCCGCATCGGTCATGTCTTTAGCAAGGCCAAGCGAAGCTGTTTTTATCTTCTGCTGCGGCCGGTATTCCATAGTTTTGGGATCTAGCACCAGAATTTCTGACTTCGTCTTTTTATAGAACCCCTGCCCCGCCTTATCACCAAACCATCCCTTCGCCATCATCTCTTCGACGAACGCCGGTAGCTTGTGGCCGCCATTTTTGGCAACATGAACGAACGTATCGAGCCCCACGATGTCTAAAGTTCTAAACGTGGCGCTCTTTGGCCTGCACGTGGGAATTCCCATAACCTGATCGACAACCTCTACCCTCCAGCCAAACTTTTCAACCGCCCCTAGTGCGGAAAGCACAGTGAAGACGCCTATTCGATTTGCCACAAAATCGGGGATATCCTTTGAATAGACAACGCCCTTTCCGAGCCGATCCTCCAAAACCCTAGAAATTTCGGCGATCATCTCTTTCGAATTTTCCTCGCCCGAAACTATCTCAACTAACTTCATATACCGGACCGGATTAAAGAAATGCGTAACGATGAATTTTTTACAAAAAGTTGCCGAACGCCCGGCAATTAAACTTGCCCTTGTAAGGCCTGAAGTGTTCGAGCTGATAACGGTTTTCGCATTCAGGTGTTTTTCAATTTCGGCGTAAAGGGCGTGTTTGGCGTTCTTATCTTCAACTATCGCTTCGATGACCCAATCGCAGCTTGAAATATCCTTTAAGTTATCTTTGAAATTGCCCGGCGTAATCGACCTTATATCTTCGTTGTCGTACATGGCGGGCGGCTTCGTCTTGCCAAGACGCTCGAGCCCTTTGACGACAAACTCCATTTCCAGATCGAGCAAGAGCACATCAAATCCGCAGCCCACCAAATGCCCGGCTATCTGCGAACCCATAAGCCCCGCGCCTAGAACTGTCACTTTATTGATAGACATATATTACAAGCGCTCGATTATCGTCGCCACACCCTGCCCTCCACCAACGCACATTGTTTCCAAGCCCACCGTTCCGTCATAAATTGCAAGCTCGTTAATAAGAGTAGCCATGATGCGAGCGCCAGTTGCACCAAGAGGATGGCCGAGCGCTATCGCTCCGCCGTGGCGGTTAAGCTTTTTTTCATCGATCTTCAGTTCACGGATGACCGCAAGCGTTTGAGATGCGAACGCCTCGTTAATTTCGATAATATCGACATCTTTAAGTTTCATTCCCGCTCGCTTCAGCGCCTTTGGCACCGCAAACATCGGGCCTTCACCCATCGTAGATGGGTCGCAACCGGCAACTGCCATTGTAACTATCCTTGCCAGGGGTTTAATCTTTAACTTTTTGGCAAGGCTTTCCGCCATTATGATAGTTACCGCTGCACCATCGGTCATCTGGCTGGAATTTCCGGCCGTGACCGTGCCATCTTGCAGAAATGCAGGTTTTAGTCCCGCCAATTTTTCTAGAGACGTATCTTCACGAGGGCCCTCATCTTGTGAAATTTTTTTCTCGTGAACTTCGATCGGCACTATTTCGTTCTTGAACTTGCTACCTTTTATCGCCGCGACCGCCTTCTCGTGCGACGCAAGCGCGAACTGGTCCTGTTCCTTACGTGAAACATTATATTTCTTTGCCAAGTTTTCGGCGGTTTCTCCCATACTAATATATCCTTGCGGAGCGCCCGGCCTCATCAGTTTTTCATTCAATGAAGGATTAAATCCACCCATAGGGATGTGCGACATAGATTCGACACCACCCGCAACGAACACCTGCCCATCGCCGCACTGAATAGCGCGAGCCGCCTGATTTATCGCTTCAAGTGAAGAACCGCAGAATCGATTTATCGTAACGCTGCCGCAGGTTAGAGGAAGCCCAGCCAGAAAAGCAATACTTCGCGCAACATTTAACCCCTGTTCGCCTTCAGGCATCGCACAACCAATAAGTACATCTTCGATAAGTCGTGGATCGAGTTGCGGAATGCGGAGCAAGGATTCTTTTATTATCTGCGCGCAGACATCGTCGATACGAATGTCGGCAAAAGAGCCTTTGACCGCTTTGCAAAGCGGAGATCTAAGAGCTGAAACAATGACGGCCTTTTCCATATCACCCCCACAAACTTTGAACGCCCATTCTAATGCAAGGTGTTTTTTTTGACCAGCAATAAAAAACCCCTAGGCGTTTTACACCTAGGGGTATTTAAATATCGGGGCTTGGAATAAGCCGGGTTCTGTTCAACGCCTTTACAAGCGTCGGATGGCCATTCATCTTGGCTTACACATTACTGCGAAGCTCTTTGCGAGCTACCCGTTCCGCCAAGAACGCACCACCTCATGAGGAAATGATGCGTGCAAACATCGGCCAGGTTTAGCCTTATATGCGGAACATATTTGCTCTTGCTTCCCGTAGAGTTTACCTCGTTTCACCCCCGCCCATTTCTGGACAGGACTCGTCTCTGTGGCACTATTCCTATCCCGCCATAGGCGAGACGACGGACGTTATCCGTTACGGAACCTTATGAAGCCCGGACTTTCCTCTCTAAGGATTTTACTCCCGAGCGGCCACCTCCAAGCCCTTAAATTTTAAAAGAACGAAATAAAAATTCGAATTAGTTACCGAATATCTTTTTTAATCCCTTCATGGAGTCTCCCTTTTTATCTATGGAAACGCCCTTCCCACCGCCGGCTATTATCGTGAACTTTCCACCTGCGACAGGTAGATATGAACTATCTTCTTCTGCATGTTGCGTTACCTTCACATTATCATTAATATCCTTTGTAACGCCATATACCTGGTGCTCGCCTTCTTTGAACATGCCTCTAACATATATATTTCCTTCTGCCGAACCGACGTTGTTGGTCTCGCAAAAATTTCCTATTGCACATGCAACGACACCGCCAAAGTCCAACTTGTCGTTGTGGCAACCGCCACCCTTCATGACAAGGTCAAACCTCTCCGAATCCCACCCCTTCATAACTTTCGCATCGATCAACGTTTCCCTGTCGTGCAGGCCCATCTGAAAATAGGCGCTCCATCTTGTTGGCTTATATGCATCGACCGTCTTTGGAAAGTAGCAACGAGCGTAAATATTATCTATCTTTCCGCATCTGAACTCGCTCTGAACATTGTACGAATCTTCTTTTCCAAGTTCAGGCTCGTTCGTCGTGAATATGCAGTTTCCGGTATGGCTGTCGGTATCGATCTTGCGATACTTGCTTGGAGTAAGTGCAAGACTCGCCGCGCTTACCGCTAGAACTGCAACTAATAGAACACCTGCCACTTTTGCTTTCATGGTTTTCCCCTTTATTAGCTGTTATCTATCGCTATGTTAGCCAATTTGTCCGCCTCTTTGTTCCTCTCGCGAGGCACATATTCTATATTACATGCCTTGAATTTTGGCAACAGGCCTTTAACTTCGATAAAAAGGGGCTTAAGCCCTTCGTTCTTCACCTTATATAGGCCCTTCACCTGCTTGACCATAAGTTCAGAATCGGCAAACACGGCAACGGATTCCGCGCCAAGTTCAACTGCCGACTTAAGCGCCGCGATGAGAGCCCTGTATTCCGCCTGATTGTTCGTCGTTTCACCAAGGTATTCGGCGATCTCTTTAATGATAACGCCACCTTCATCTTTAATAACGACACCAATGCCTGCCGGCCCCGGATTTCCACGCGCGGCCCCATCTGTATTGATTATCAATCTTTTCACGATTATTTTTTACCCGCAAAGGCTGTAGGTGTCTGCTGTGCTGGGTTTTCGATCAGGCCGAACGCCGAAAGAAGTGATTTTTCTTCGCGGGACGAAAGGCACGAAATTATGTTCTTGGAAGATTTGGAAAGTGTCTTACAACTTTTTACGTCGAACGAAGCCTTACCTTCGGCAAAGGACTCGTGTTCAAGTTCGGCAGCCAGTTCACGAAGAACCGCACGGACCTCGCCCACCGCAAGGTCGCTTCCGACAAGCTTTTCCACTGCCTGAAATTCCTCGTATTCGGCTAAATACCTTAGCACTTCGGCCGCGGTATCTTTTGGCATCGTTTTTATTTGGACCATAAAATCACCTCAAAGGTTTTGGTTGACCGAGATTATACCATCTGAAAAATCAAACACAAATGCTTATTTTTCAGAACCTTCTTCTTGTTGCTCGCAAAAGAGGAGCCGGTGACAGTTCGGGCAGGTTATAAGGTCGTTCCACTTCTGCAGCTCGATATAGAGTTGCGGAGGGATACGCTTATTGCATCCGCTACAGACGCCGCTACTGGCTATGGCCATCGCGTCGCTGTGTCTTGTCTGGATCGTGCGGTATGCCTTTAAGGTCTTTGGGTCAACGCCCATCGAAGCCTCTTTGCTCTGCGCAGAAAGTTTATCTCTCTCTGCGACGAGACCTGCCTCGGCCTTTTTCAACTCGGCCTCTTTTTCTCTGAAGGCATTCTCTTTATCGGCAATTCCGGAAATAAGTTGCGTGATTTCTTCATCTAATATGTCGATTTTTTCCATTAGCCTTAAAAGTGCCTCTTCGCGGTCTTTTACGGCCTGCTTGGCGTCCGCTATCTCTTTAATAGCCGCCTGATATTCCTTATTGGTCTTGATCGCATATAGCTTGGCTTCGCGGTCTTTAAGGCGGGCACCTTCCGCTTCTATGTCGATTTCTTCGGATCTGCGGCGCTTCTCTACATCGGCCCTGTCGGCTTTTTTGGCCAAAACGGCATCATTTGCCTTCTTGTATTCAGCCGCTGCAGCTTCGATTTTGATTGGTATTTCACTAAGTTCCTTCTCGATATGGTGTAGGATTACATCGATATCCTGAAGGGTTTTGAGTAACGCTAATTGACTTTTCAAATCGGTAGACATCTTTAGTGGTGGGCGATATATGACGTAAGATTAAAATTGTCAACTTGCATTTATTTTTAAAATTGTATAGGGACTACCCAGTTTTGAAATGCGAGCGAGCGTCTGGTTCATCCAGCGCGAGTGAGAGGGGTTTGGGGGGAAACGTCTTCCGAGACGGTCGTTCCCCCCATTATATATAATAGGGCCTCTAGCTCAATGGTAGAGCTGTCGGCTCATAACCGATCGGCTGGGGGTTCGAGTCCCTCGAGGCCCACAAGGAAAAATGGTCAGCCATTCTATGGCTGGCCATTTTTTTCTTTAGGTTTCAAGGTGGACTCGAACCTTTCGCCGAAGGCGAGCTGGGTTCGACAATGCAGTCACTGTCGGTTTTGACAGTGACATTTAAATAACATGGCATTTCCGGGTACCCGTTTCGGGTGGAAATGCCATCTCATCTCATTGCATGATGCGAGAGCACCATAATCCCTTGATACCACGATTACAGCCATGGATCCCTGGAGTGCGAGCTGACGTTTTTCGTCAGCGAGTGCCTACGGAAGGGAGAGGCCCCACCCTAAATGGTGCGAGAGCACCATAATCCCTCGAGGGTCACGGTTTGACTTCATTTCAACAAGATGATAGATATTCCGCGAAAACCATGCATCACATTGTCAACTTATCGGATTCTGACTTAGTTAAACTAGAGCCATCCAGTTCTCTTAAAGTTTTCCTTCCATACGCCACAAAAAACAACATTACCAATAAAGCTCTCTACAGATCGCACGAATGCTATGTTCACCATGAACTACATAAAAAAATAATATCGGCTCTCCATGAGTTTCAAAAGATCGATATTGGACTGCTCATGTGGGATGGTTATCGCCATCCAAAGGCACAGGAGATGCTTTTTAATATTTTCCCCGACCAAACTTTCGTAACGAAGCCTTACGATTGCATAACCGGCAAATACGGTTCTCATCATAGTCGAGGAGTTGCGATAGACCTAACCTTAATTGACTCCAGCGGTCGCGAACTTGTCATGCCAACCGCCTTTGATAATTTTAGCGAACGTGCTCATGCAGATTATAATGGCAACAATATAACCCTCGAAAGCAAGGCAAATAGAAAAATACTGCGCGATATTTTAGATGACGCAGGCCTGGTACATTGTCCTGAAGAATGGTGGGAATTTACGCTCCCTAATCCTGAAAAGTTCCCAATACTTTTTGTTCCGGAACTTGAGCCTTAACCATGTCGGCCAGACAACTCCTACCACTTCTCATATCCCCTTGTCCCTGGCCAGACGCGGCCGGTCTTTGGATCGTAGTTGAATTTATTTCCAAAGGAGTCTATCGGCTGATCGCCTTTTTCCAATTTGATCCCTTTAAGATAAGTATCCTGCCTGTCACCAAAGGAATATTTCTGTGTAACGAGCGAGCTCAAATCCGGTGGAATGTTCTTATTTAGCACGATATACAGCTCCACGGAGCTTCTTACCGCACGGAGTTCCGACATAAGTGCATTTTCCTTCGCCAATTTATCGCTCATCTGGATCTTTATGCCAAGCACCAGCGCCGCAATGATCAATACCACCGCGACCAGAAAGATCTCTACTCTTTTTCTCTTTGGCTTTCCTACTATTTCCATATTGTTCATGATTTTCCCCCCTAAAATGCTATCGTTCTAAACTCTCTTCTAAGGTCTTTAGCTCCAGCAATTCTCTAATCCTAAGAAGTAGCGTCCTTGCATCATACGGTTTTGAGACAAAATCGGCAGCACCTAGATTTAGCGCATCGCTCTTCACTTCGGATTCGCTCACACCCGTTAAGACAATGACAGGTATGTGGCGAGTGTCGTTCTTTTCCTTCAACCCCTTCAAAACATCGCCGCCTTTTCCCGCCGGCATCCTCCAATCAAGGATTATAAGGCTTGGATGTTCTTTGTGCGCCATCTCTATCGTCCTAATGCCTTCAAACGCGCATACGGTGTCGTATCCAGCCCCCTCGAGTCGAAGCCGCAGAACCTCGACAAAATCTCTGTCGTCGTCAGCTATGAGTATCTTTTTTTTCATGATATCACCTTAAGAAGTCCATTTTCTGATCTTTTCCAAAAGCTCGGAAGACTCGAACGGCTTGTAAATGCAATCGTTTGCGCCGCTCATCTGGCTTCTTCCACGCAGGTCGCTCCCGCCCGAAGCAGAAACTATCACTACTGGAATATTCTTTGTCTTCGGATCGGCCTTTATTTTTAGGCAAAGCTCAAGCCCGTTCATCTTGGGCATCAGAATATCGAGCAAAACAAGGTCCGGTTTTTCTTCGTATATCTTTTTTAGACCATCTTCGCCATCATTCGCAGATGACACTTCGTAACCGCTGGCGGCAAGCCTTATCTTCATGAGTTCCACCAGCTCGGCTTCATCTTCGACAATAAGTATTTTTTTTGCCATAATAGGAAACCTCTATTTTATTTTAACCAACTTTTCGAAATTCACGCCGTCATCTGGAGAGGTCTTTACCACGAAATCCACCCTGATCTTTTTCGTTAGTGTATTAGATACAAGATGCTCCCGCAAGTTTTTTATGAGCCGCTCTCCAACCCTCAATGCCGCATGTTTTCCACAATCATCGAGCGCTACTGCTATAATCCCGTGGCCCATTAACGTAAAATCTTTTTCAGACCTTAAATTATTGAACATCACGCCTTCGGCCGCTTTAAGAATTTTTCCATCGACATTTTTTTTCGGAGAACCTAGGTCACGAAGCGCGATCGAAATTATCGAGGTCTGGTGGTGCTCCTTTAAGTTATCCTCAACGAACGATTCCAGCCTCTTTCTAAACACCTCGTCGGAGCTATATTTAGGTATCGTAAATATAAATCGGCTTCCCTTGCCGACTTCCGATTCGACCCATATTTTTCCATGATGGATCTCGACTATGCCTTTGACGATGGAAAGGCCTAGTCCCGTACCTTTTTCTCCGGCGCCATCCACGCGCCCGAACTGTTCGAACTTTCCAAATACCTTAGGTAGGTCCTTTTTGTCGATGCCCGAGCCAGTATCTGCAACGCAACATTCGATCTCGCGAGGGTTTTCGATGAAGCCAACTTCTATATGGCCCTTGTCCGTAAATTTTATGGCATTGCCGATAAGGTTCAAAAAAACCTGCGTAAGCTTTCCGGGGTCCGCAAAGACCATGACCTTTGCCAAGGGAATGGCCAACTGAATTTTGACTTTGTTAAGTTTCGGCTCGAACGATACGGCAACCTGCTTTACTAGCTCGCGAAGATCGACCATTTCTCTCCGCAGCTGCATCTTGCCGAACTCTATACGTGAAACATCTAACAAATCGCTAATGATGCGCGACAGACGGTCGATATTGTTCGAAGTGATGTCAAGCATCCTCACCTGCTTCTCGTTTATATCTCCGATAACCCCATCCCGCATAAGACTTATCCCTTCTTTGACAATGGAGAGCGGCGTCTTCAGCTCGTGAGAAACGGTGGAAACAAAATCGGACTTCAATTGATCGAGCTTTTGCAGTTCTTCGTTCCTCGACTCAAGCTCTTTATATAGCAGCCTTATCCCTTCATTGGCCTTTTTCAGGCCCCAAGCCTGCAGTTCGAGGTCGCTCTTGGCCTTTTCCCTGGCGGTAATATCCTCTAGCATCTCAAGGGCCGCGATGATCTTGCCAACGCCATTTTTAACAGGCAGCGAAACTATCCTATATTTTACCAGACCCCCCTGCCGCACTCTATCGGCGAACAGTTCATGGGCCTTGCCATCCTTGAACGTCTTAAGAGTCGGGCAAATATTGCATCGTTCTTTTTTTGGAGGGCAATCGAACGTTTGATAACAAAGATGGTTCTTGCATTTTTTGATCTGCGGGAACCATTTTCGCATCTGATCATTGAGGGCCAGCAATTCCATCTTCTTGCCGATCAGTACAACACCGACATCAAGATTATCCACAATCTTTCCGAACACGCGTATACTTTTGATCGCATCGTCAAGACCCGCATTGTTTAATGAACGCCATGCCATTTTATTTCTCCTCGGCGAAGATATTTTTTAATGCTTCTAAAAGAGGCGCTCCATCGCTTGTCTTAACGCAATAGTCATCGGCCCCGGCCAGCCTGGCTTTTATAACATCTATGGCATCGACGCTTCCCGTCAGCATGATTATCTTCGGCTGCCTATTCTTTACGTCGGCCCTTATCTTCTTACATATCTCAAAACCGTCCATCTTTGGAAGCACCGTATCAAGTATGATAATGTCGGGCCTCTCCGTACGCGCCTTTCTAATCCCCTCCTCACCCTCTTCAGCCGTAATGACCTCCATAATACCTGCCTTCGCAAGGAACCGCTTCATTATCCATCGGTCTTGTTCGTTATCGTCTATCAAGAGAGCTTTTATAGCCATTATCTTCTCCTACTTTTGCGGCGGAAGTTTATTGATGATCTGCCAATAAAAATTAAAGCCGTTCACCATCTTTGAAAAATCCTCGAAGTTGACCGGCTTGGTGATGTAACTTGCAGCTCCTCCTGTAAAGCTTCTTACAATATCCTCTTCGTTCTTTGAAGATGTCAGCATTATAATTGGGGTCAACTTTAATTGCGGATCGCTTTTTAATTTTTCCAAGACTTGAAAACCATCGACCTTCGGCATTTTTATATCCAGGAGTATCAGGTCCGGTCTGGGGTATTTGTTTGCGTCTTGAAAAGCGCCTCGCTGATAAAGAAAATCTATAGCCTCTTCACCGTTATTCACCACAAAGAGATTGTTCTTAAGCTTTGCCTTATCGAAGGCCCTTATCGTTATCTTTACATCAGCCTCGTTATCTTCCGCCAGCAAGATGTTCACCGAGCGAAAACTTGTTTCATCCATCGCAATGGCATGCACCATATCAACCTCCTATTTGTTCTAATATATCCTTTTTGGGCTCTTTCGGTATCGTAAAAATGAATTTGGCGCCCTGGCCCAACTCCGATTCCACCCAAATACGCCCGCCATGGTCTTCAACGACCCTTTTTACGATGCTTAAGCCTGCTCCAGTACCCTCATACTCTTTGTCCGTATGAAGCCTGGCAAAAATATTGAATATTTGCGCATGGTATTTCGGCTCTATACCTATACAATTATCCTTCACGAAAAATTCGTGTTCATTCCCTGCATCTCTATATCCCACTTCGACACGCTGGGCGCAATAAATCCCCTTGGATGAAAATTTCACCGCATTGCTAAGCAGGTTATAAAAGACCTGCTCCATTTTCACCTTGTCGCATTTGATACTAGGCAGCCCTGCCTGGATATAAACGCCCACCTTTTTCTTTTTAATGTCATAGAGCAGCCGCCCAAAAACGTTTTTAATGATAGCATAAGTGCTTACAACTTCATATGGATTTCTGATCCGCGAAACACGTGAAAGAGTGAGCAGGTCCTGCACAAGCCTATCAAGCTTTTTCGCCCCGCTCTTTATCTCTTCAAGGTAACCCCGGCCCGTTTCGTCGAGCTTATCATGGTAATCTTCCTGCATGAACTGTGCGAAGGACGATATCGCGCGAAGCGGAGCGCGAAGATCGTGGCTTGCAGAGTACGTAAAGGTTTCCATCTCTTTATTCGACCGCTTCAGTTCAAGCAAGGTCTGGTTTAACCGTGATTCCATTATTTTTCTGCTGGTTATATCTCTGGCTATCGTCGAAGCCCCAACAACCGATCCCGACCGGTTTTTGATAGGAGACACCGTCAGCGATACATATATTTCTCTGCCATCTTTTGTTAATCTCTTCGTTTCGAAATGAACTACACGCTCACCCCTCCTAATTCCGTCCAATATCTTGATCATCTCGTCCTTAAGTTCAACTGGCGCAAGAGCGGATACCGATTTACCGATTATTTCGGAAGCTGAATATCCATAGACATCCTCCGCCCCCTTGTTCCAGCTGATTATCGTACCACCTAGCGTCTTGCCGATTATGGCATCGCTGGAAGATTCGACGATGCTTGCCAGGAACCTAAGCCTTTCCTCTACCTGTTTTCTTATCTCTATCTCTTTGTTCAACTCGTCGATCGAAACAACGCTGCTCTTAAGGCCAGCCGACATCTGGTTGAAGGCCCGCGACAATTCTCCCACCTCATCGTTCGACGTAATCTCGGCCTTTGCGTTAAGGTCTCCACCTGCAACGGCCCTTGCACTCTTCGTTAAGGATATTATGGGCACGGTGGTCTTTCGTGAAACCAGGATCGACACGAATATCACGGACAACGTAGAAAGAATGCCAATGATCAAAAGCATGTATTGCAATTGGTAAACCGGCCTATATAGCTCTTTAACGTCTATCTTTGTAACAATGCCCCAATGAAGCGGCTCAAAATACTGCCACTGTGCTAGTACCTTTTCACCGCGGTAATCGACGTCAAAACCGATACCCTTTTCACCATTTACCGCCTTCTGCATCGGCAAGGCAATCGGCCCGCCCATCTTTCTTTTTATTTTAAATGCGGCGGCGGGAACGAACCGTAGCCCACCTTGCAGAAGCACTTCGTCGTCGCTTATCTTATGGCCGACGACGATCTCACCGGTATCCCCAAACGAACTATACTCGCCAAGGAACTCATCTACGTTTTTTTGCACGATCTGGCAAACAACGACGCCTTCGAATTTGCCGCCGTTCATCACCGGAGCCGCTATAAAAATGGACGGTTTCTTTGAGACCTCATAATATCCGTAATCGGAAAGCGCGGGCTGTCGCGTTTCCTTTGCCTTACCAAACACCTTCAGAATTTCCGAAAACTTATTCGGATCTGAATTAATATTCGCGCCCAGATCGCCTTCTTTCAAGTAAGAAAAGACCATGTCACCCTTGGGTGACAGAAGGAATATATCGTAATAACCGTAAAAATTTATAAAATAGCTGATATAGTCCGAAATCTCTTTGTCGATGGTTGCGATATCCGAACTATGTGAATTGAAAGACGAGATAAGCCGAGGCGCGGTATCTATCAGCGTTTTCCTGGTAGAGAGAATGGACGCGCCCTGTTCCTTTTCCTTTAAATATATTCTTAGATCGTGGACGATATTGTCCGCTTTAAAGCCAAGCTCGGCGCGAAGCTCCTTTTCCATGTTAGCCGAATATAATTTGTAACTTACTATAGAGAAAAAGATCAAAGGAACGAGAGACACGGCTAGGGAATAGATCAGCAATTTTGATGCAATCGTATGTCTTTTAAACATCGTTTACCTATACGTTAATGCTTTATTGGGAACAGGAACGAGAACCCGCCGATAAACACCGTATCGCAGTCGATCGATTCGCGCCCGGGCAACGGCGTTGCGTGGATATAATTGTTAACGTCTACTCTAGCTGCAAGCCAGGGAAGGCCCGTGTAGATTTTCAGGCCGCCACCGGCCAGGCCCACCGGTTCCCATATTTCATTCATGAGCATTCCGCCAACACCCAACGTGAAATAAAGGTCCATCTCCAGCACCCTTTTACCCACTCGCATTGCAACATCGTTCGATACCATCATTTCGAAGTTCGCAATATGGAGGTTGTCGCTATTTAGCGTCGAACCAAAGCTGGACGTTGCATCCGAATAGAGCTTGGAAAAGCTGTAACTGCCCCCCAAAGCTACGGTATTGTTCAAATGCAGATAAATCTTCGCGCCTGCCGTCCATGTCTGATCTATCATGGCGCCCAGGTAGCTGCCTCCGAACGGATACACCTCGAACTGGCCGGCTTTTTTATGGCGGTATTCGGGGTCCAGCGCCTTTGGTATCGCGCCACCTTCTTCTGAACGCACCGGCTGCGCCGAAAAAAGAACGAATGCCGTTACAAAAACGAATAAGATTTTCTTTAACATAAGCTTACCTCAAATTTTTTCGCCATATGGCACGGATGATAGCTCATCTTAGCCTTGCGTAGTCCTTCCAGTCCCAAATCTTGCTCACGGTTTATGAACCTTACATTCTTCCATGCACCTTCGCAAAATCTTTGATTTATTACCGCATAAATATCCTGGTCCGCAAGATCTGCCTTTTCCATATGAATGACGGCCGTATCTCTATTTAACAACTCTCCGAGCGTAAAAGCAACAAGTTTACCATCTGCAAACAGGACGCCGCCTTGCAACTTCAATGCGCGAAAGTTGGTCAATGCCTTCACGACCGCTTCACATTCCGCCTTCACGCTCGCGTCTTCCTGGCATTTCCTAAACTGGCACCAGCTGCCCGCAAGTTCGAGGCATTGGCCGACATAATGGTCGCTCATTTGTTCATATTTTAGCTCATGCGCCTTGATAGCCTTCGCAATGTGATTCCTCTTCGCATGATATTTGCTTCCAGCTAGCTCGACAAGATCACTAGTTCTGTAAACATAGTCAAAATGATTTGGCATCTCTTCTATTTTAAATTTACCCGACGGGAAAACCCCATCGACAAATTTTTTGTCGGCACGTTCGATAGAGCCTTGAAGTTCTATCATGGAGAGAGCATCTTTTATCGACCTTTTTCCTAAAGGCGGAAGAGCGAATTTTTTTCCATCTTCCGTTTCGGCGGTGATAAAAAGAACGTCATTCTCTGTCGCCCACCTAAAATTATAATGATCCCGCCAGATGAACAAGTTTGTAAATGTGAATTCGCTTGTTTCTGGATTGTACGATCGGAAAAATTTATTGATCGTTTCGCGGTCGGAAAGTTCTATCGGCTTGAGATCTAGCATAGCGTGGAGTGCATGCTAAAGAATTAACCGGCATAAGTCAACTATGCGTTAAACAACGGTGAAAGGCTTGTACCACATGCGCAGCGAGCCAAGAATATCTAAGTCCTTAGCTGCGCATTTTTCAGGACATATTATCCCGACAAAAACTTCCGCCAACAGGTCGTCCATCGCGCTTTCTTCTAATTGGGATACAAATACACCTCCTGGCATAAGGACGCGCACAACCTCACGTGCGATCTTTTTTATAAGGCTCTCATCCTGCAAATAGGCGAAGTCCAGAAAAAGACGACTAAAAACAAAACTTATAGATGAATCTGCAAAAGGGAGATGCACTGCATCTGCATGTACACAGGCAAGCCCGCCAGCAAGAGCATAGTCCACAGCCTTTATATCACTATCGACGCCAACCATACCATCGACACCACACCTATGCTTCAGATAGTGAAGGTAAGGGCCGTAATTGGATGCAAGCTGCAGGCCGGCAATCCTCGTCTGACCGGGGAATAAGATCCTACGCATCGTCTCTACACGCACATAATAACCTGGCATCACTTCGAAGTTGTCCATATAGCACATTTGATTGAAGGATATTCTATCCAAGAGGTCGGGCGCATCGTAATCGAGGTTTTCACCTAACGGCTTGATTGTCTTTACGGCATCGGTGACAAACGGAGGCTTGTACGCATCTAGATCAAGATGGGCCTGAACAAAAGCATCCTTGATCGTCGCTGCAGGAAACGTTCCTAAATCTATCACTTGAGGTAGCGGAATAACGCTGACAGGCATAGCGCCGGTCAAAACTGCTGGTCCTGTAACAATCGGCAGATTCATAAACATTGTATCGACATATTGCCAAAAAAGTTGCTAATTATTATTAGCGGCTATTAAAAAGCAATGCGGCGCCGAGGCAGGCGACAATCGCCCCAAAAACAGCGCGGTAAGAAATGCGTTCTTTATGATAGATCGCTGTCATTGGAAGAATGGTCACGGGCATGAGAGCCATAAGCGTCGAGGCAATTCCTATCGGCGCGAACTTGATAGCTACCATCGAAAGCCATACGCCGATAGCAGGTCCTATTGCGGCGCCAAGCAATATTATCCAAAGCATATCCAAGTTCTCGAGCCCTCTTTTAATGACCACGCCGATCTTTCCGCGAAATACACTCACGATCCAATATGCGCTACCGCCAACTATCGCCCTGATAAGCGTTGCGGACATCGCATCTACGCCGCCCATCTTTGCCATCGCGGGCTTTGCAACGAGAAAGCTTATCGTTTCAAACAGCGCAGCGCCAAGCGCTAGGCCGATACCCTTATATAACTTCTCCTTGTGATAATGGAGCCTATTACTGCTCTTTTCAAGCACGACCCAGATAATGCCCATGATGGTTATAACGATTCCAAGGCAGGCAGTGACTGACAATATTTCACCTAGTATTAGCCAGCCAAGTATCGCGCTAAAAATTGGATATACATTGAATAAGAGAGATCCGATCCGAGGCCCAATATCCATATAGCTTTGGTAAAGAAAAGAATCACAGAGAAAAAAACCAAAGAAGCCGCTAACACCAAGCAGCCACCAGTTAGTCGCGGCAATACCGACGGGATAAAAACTCTTATTCGCAATGAAGTTCAGCGCAGAGATAAAGACGAGCCCAAAAAGCATCCGGTAATGGCTCATCGTGAACGAGCCCATTTTGTGGCCGGCGGACGTAAAAATAAGGGCGGAGATCGACCAAGTTATTGCGGTGCCAAGCGCTGCCAGTTCTCCAGCGTAAGGGATCATCATATTTTCTTGCGTTGTATATTCGATTATGTTCATTTGTCCAGCGCTTTGGATCAAACAAAAGGAGACGACAAATGGATAACAAACAGGCCGAAATACAAATAAAGATAAACGAAGAGACGTTCAAAGGCGTTTACGCCAACGGTTCCATAATCAGCCACACGCAGAGCGAATTCATCATGGATTTCGTATCCATCTTCCACAATAAGGGCATTCTTTGCTCCCGGGTGATAGTATCCCCGCAGCACGCCAAAAGGCTACAGAAGATAATCAATGAGAACATTGCAATGTACGAGAAGAGTTTTGGTACGATAAAAGAGGCCGAAGCCGTGAATATTAATATGGATACCGCGCACTAAGCACAAAATAATTTTAACTTCGATTTCAGAATGCAGATGGCGGATGAGCCTGGATTGAAACAAGTTTCCGTATCATAGCGTATGATAGTTTAAAGTTGTCACAGAGCTCGGAGTGCAGAGCTTCAGAAATGTAGCCGAAAGATAACAGAATATCCAAACATGACATGCATTCGGCAATTGAGGCGGTTGAGATATTGAAGAACCTGCATCTTTCTTTTGGATATATTCTTCCATTACCTTCAGATAAGTTGAGTATCGCACTGGATAGCGCTCTCTTAAATTGATCTACAAGATAACCTTCTCCTCTTGGAAGTGTGCGTGTCAGGGATGGCACCCTTTTTGCTATTTCTAAGAGTACGCAATACGCTTTCAGTCTGTGATGATTCATTCGAGTTTCTCCTTTTGTTGTGTGGAGACCCCATGTC
>CAIPVD010000101.1 GCA_903868375.1 uncultured delta proteobacterium | reverse complement strand
TCCGCGAAAATCTTGCAAAGCTTTGCCGCCCAGAAAGAAAAGTAAAAGCAAACATCAACGAGTATTACACTCTTTTCAAGAAGAACTACGAAAACAAGATATGGGAACAGCGCGCGGAAACCTGCTATTCATGCGGTTCCTGCAAACTGGTCTGCCCCACCTGCTATTGCTTCGACGTTCGCGAAGATGTCGACCTGGATCTTAAAGGCGGCAAGCGCGTCCGTTTATGGGACGGCTGCCTGCTTAAAGATTTCGCAATGGTCGGTCACGGCGAAAATTTCAGAGAAGAACGTGCGGACCGTTTCCGTCACAGACTGTTCAGAAAATATGCTTACATGATGGATAAAGTGGGCGACATCGCATGCGTCGGCTGTGGCCGCTGTTCCAGCGTTTGCCTACCGGACATCACCGACCCAGTAAAAGTCATCAACGAACTCAAGGAGGGAAAATAACATGTCAACCGAATCACTGTACCTCCCAAAGCCGGCAAAGATCAAAAAAGTTGCAACGCTTAACGCCACCGAAAAGTTCTTCGAGATAGAACTTGATGGCGGCAAACCACTCGGCCACAAGCCAGGCCAGTTCGTCGAAGTTTCCATCTACGGCGTTGGCGAGGCACCAATTTCGATCAGTTCTTCGCCATCGCGCATTAAAGGAAAGTTCGAGCTAGGAATCAGAAAAGTTGGAAGCGTTACATCCGCGATCCACAATTTAAAAGAAGGTGACGAGATAGGAATTCGCGGGCCATTTGGAACGCACTTCCCCTACGACGAACTTAAAGGCCACGACGTGCTAGTAGTTGCCGGCGGCATCGGACTATTTCCAGCAAGGTCGATCATCCAATATCTCATCGATCACAAGAAGGATTACGGCAAGATAACCGTTCTCTTCGGCGCAAAGAATCCCGGCGAAAGGCTGCTGCCGAAAGAGCTTGAAGAATGGAAGGGTCAGATCGAGTTCCACGAAACGGTCGATAAGGGCGATAGCGACTGGAAGGGAAACACAGGCGTCATCACCACCCTCTTCCCAAAGATCGAGATCAACCCAAAGAAGACCTACGCAATTATTGTAGGCCCACCTATTATGTACAAGTTCGTGCTGATCGAATGCAAAAAGAAAGATATACCGGACAATCGTATTCTAATGTCGCTCGAGCGCAGAATGAAATGCGGCGTCGGCAAGTGCGGCCATTGCCAGATGAACGGGCTTTACGTCTGCCAATGCGGGCCGGTCTTTAAATATTCAGACATCAAGCAAGTTCAGGAGGCTCTATAATGACAAAACCACGCATTGCATTTTTTGATTTCGCAAGCTGTGAAGGCGATCAACTGCAGATCGTAAACCTAGAAGAAAGGCTGCTGGAACTTTTACAGCACGTCGAGGTCGTTGCCTTTCGAGAAGCAATGAAGGAAGATTCCGACAATTACGATATCGCATTCGTCGAAGGTTCGATAACAAGGCCTGCCGATGAAGAACGCATCAAAAAGATCCGCGCGAACGCCAAAATTCTTGTGGCGTTAGGTTCTTGCGCGGCAATAGGCGGCATCAATTGCCTTAAGAACTTCCGCGACCAGGTAACGGTTCGCAAAGAAGTTTACGGCGATAAATGGGAGCTCTTCGATACATACGAAGCTCGCCCATTAAGCGCCGTCGTTAAGGTCGATTACGCGATACCACAGTGCCCGATAAATCGCGAAGAATTCTTAAGCGTTTGCAAGGCGCTTCTTACGGGCCAAAAGCCGTTCATACCTGATTACCCGGTCTGCGTCGATTGCAAGATGGCGGGCAATGTCTGCGTGTTCGAAAAAGGAATGACATGCGTAGGGCCAGTAACACGTGCAGGCTGCGGCGCATGCTGCGTAACCGAAGGCGCTATCTGCTGGGGCTGCCGTGGGCTTATAGACAACCCGAACACATACGCACACAAAGAAGTCTTGCAGAAATACAACCTGAACCCAGCAGAACTTACGAACAAGTTCAAACTCTATTTCGGCGCGAAGCCAGAACTAGTTAAAAATCCAGAGGTGAGCAAATGACAAATGTTAATTTAGACATTAATCTTCACTACGTCACACGCGTAGAGGGGCACGGGAACATCGTTGTGAACGTGAAAGAAGGCAAACTCGAAAAACTGCAGTGGCAGGTACCTGAAGCGCCCCGCTTCTTTGAAGCGATGGTGATAGGCCAAAAATGGGACGTGGTTCACCATATCACATCGCGCATCTGCGGTATCTGCTCCATCGGCCACACGCTGGCTTCTCTTAAGGCAACGGAATCTGCGATGGGCATCACACTTTCAGAGAGAGATTTAAAGCTCCGCCGCTTGGCTATCCACGCAGAAAATCTGCAGAGCCATATCCTTCATTTAGGATACCTGGTGCTGCCGGATCTCTTGGGCGTTGGAAGCGTTATCCCTCTCGCCTCTTCGCATCCCGAAGAAGTTAAAACGGTCGTGCGCCTGCACAAGGCAGCGAACGTTATGAGCGACATAGTTTGCGGCCGCACAACGCATCCGCAAAGGCTTATCCCTGGCGGATTCACTAAGATACCGACGAAGGACGAGCTGCAGAAGATAAAAGACACACTTAACGCCGAATGGAAAGATATCGAAGTAGTTGCAAAACTTCTTAAGGCGCTGGCCGGCAAGCTGCCGAGCTTTACACGTGAAACGGAGTTCGTCGCGCTCACATCGAAAGATGAATACGCGATCTACGATGGCGATATGGGTTCTACCGATACGGCGACCGAACCGATCAAGAACTACAAGGCATGGACGAACGAATATATCGTTCCTCATTCTTCTGCCAAGTACTGCAAGCACAACCGTCCTTCACTTATGGTCGGAGCGCTGGCACGCGTTAACAAGAACTACAGCCAGCTTTCGAATAAGGCCAAGTCAATAGCAGAATTGTTCGGCTTCAAGACCGTTTGCCACAATCCTTACATGAACAACGTGGCCCAGCTGATAGAGATCGTCCATTCGTGGGAAGATGCCATTGCGAAGATCGACGAACTACTGACAGATCCAAATTACGACAAGCAAGTAGGCCCAAGCGCATTTACTGTTAAGGCTGGCCAGGGAGTTGGCGCCGTAGAAGTGCCGCGCGGCCTGCTCTTCCACGACTACACGTACGATGCAAATGGCGTCTGCATAAAGGCCAACTGCATAATACCTACGAACATCAATCACGCGAACATCCAGGCAGATATGGAAGCACTCGTCCCGCAGGTAATGACGAAGCCGCAAAAAGAGATCGAACTCGCACTTGAAATGCTTGTGCGTGCATACGATCCCTGCATCTCCTGCTCGACGCATTATTTGAACATTGAATTTAAAGATTAAGACGTAATAGACACAAACTAAAAAGCCCCTTGAGACATTCAGGGGCTTTTTTATTTTTATTTGCACTCGTCATGTAACTTACCCATGAACAGGCGAGCTGAATCGCTTACATTTACGTTTTGAGCGCCAACAGCTAGCTGATGCAGTACCGAAAAACCGGCAGGGTCGCCCTGTTCTGAAAGGATCTCCGCTGCCATTAAGCGCACGCTTTCATTTTCTGAATTGATCGCATACCAACGGCCTGCCTTGCTAAAGATTCCCTGAACCATCGGTTCGAATGTCGACGCTCTTTTCCAATCGTCGATTGAGCTCTTTCGTTGACATGCACACAGAGGCGCTACATCCGCCCTGATCTCTCCCATTATCAATTTAGCCTGATCTCTAATGGCAACGCTTTCGGCATCATGAGCAAGTTCTGTTAACACACTATCACCCAGGTCATCGCAGCTTTCTGCAAGAACAGTTGCTGCCCAAAGCCTTTCTTCTTCACTACTTGAATTGCATGCCATCCATTCCCCAATATTTTTGGTGCTAAAGTTTGGATAGCGTAATCTTTCGGTGCTTACTGGTACTGCTGACATAAAACCTCCTCTGTGCTTATGCGACTTGTATATTTATACGCGGCCAACTTGTCAATGAGATTTATCTTTTATGAATGTGGATCGCCAGCCAAATCGTGCCACGCCTTACTTTAAGCACTTTGTGCGGAACTCCTGACTTTATAAAGATGTGGTCGCCCTTCTTTAAAGAAACAACTCGGCCCTTCACTTCAAGCTTGGCGCTTCCTTTTAGAAGTAGAACCCATTCATCTTGTTTCTGAACATATAACTTGTCGATAATCTTGCTAGAGCTAACGATCTCTTCAATGACAACGTTCCGGTATTTGAGCAAACGCTTAAATAGTTCACCTGCCATAGGCACCCGCACATTTGAATAGATATTCTTCATAAAACATTTCTAGATGATGCCTATGAAAAAGCAACTAAAAATGGTTACGGGCTATTCATAATTATTCACTTCTTGCATATTCATAAGGCCTTTGCTAGCATGCACGACATGTCAAATCAACACGTCACCGCATGCATGGGCGGAAGCTATGTAACTGGAAGCATGATAAAAAACCCGCACCATGCACCGCAAAACCCACTCTCCTGCGCAAACGATTCGATCATCTGGAAGTCCGACGAAGAGATCGAGAACTTTTTATGTGGCGATGATAAGTATTGCGTTCCGATGATATTCGATGACGAGCTGAACAAGGTTCGGCAGATATGCAAGACGCTGCAAGTTGCGCCGGGCCTTTTTGAATCTTTTGACAAGGTAAAGCTTGATATGTTCGGCGCCAACAACAAGCCTCTCTGTTGCGTACCGATGCTCACGAATTTGAGTGCTACGAAGAAGACCTAAACCCAGGCGAAGAATGCCCGCCTCCCCCGCCCGAATTAATCAATATATGGCTTGAAAACTCGTTGTGCGATGAGGTAGTAACACATCAGTTGCGGCGCTAAGTGTCTTTACAAACTAAAAAAATGAGAAAACGATTATTTTTATTAGCAGTATTTGCGGTCTTGTTCCCAGCCATAGCCAATGCCGAATCTTTCCAGTACTGGCTTGGCCACTGTTCTGCCAATGCGCCTGCTGCTCGAGATGCTAGCCAAAAACCGTTAGAGGCCACTGTCGACGGAAATACCATCCACTTCGTTCAGACGCTTAACACCTATTGCAGTACGGCGAGTGAGAACTTTAGTTTGAGCCATAAGATCATTGGCAATGTGATCCAGATAACCGAAACATTCGATGCTAAGACTGTTGCTCAATGCACATGCCCGATTTCGATATCCGGTATTATTTCAGATCTTAAAAGCGGAGGCTACAGGGTAAGGTTCTATTTTGATAACAAATACACCGAAAAGAAAGACCTGATCGGTCAATTTAATGCGGTCATAAAATGAACATAGCAAAAAGAATATCAATAATCGGCATCGGCAACAAGTTAATGCACGATGAAGGCGTTGGAATTCATGCGATAGAACATCTGCGCGAGCTTAAATGGCCTGAAAATATCAGCATCCTAGACGGCGGAACGGGCGGCATTACCCTTCTTCACTTATTGGAAGATTGTGACCACGCTATCATCATTGATGCGGCAGGCTTTGGCGGCGCTCCTGGCGACGTGAAAGCGTTCAACTTAGAAGATGTGAACCTAGGCACCGATTCGGCACAAGTTTCCTTGCACGGAACAAGCTTTGCCGGAATAATAGCCCTTGCGAACAGCCTCGGCCAAAAGCTTCCAAAAATAACGATAGTCGCCATTCAGCCGAAAGAAATAAAACCTTCGATGGAACTCTCAAGCGAATGCCAAAACGCCCTGCCCAAATGCATTGCGCTTATCCGATCAATTTTTTAACCGAGGCGAGCAGCTTCTCTGGCACCACCGGTTTTTCGATGAATTCTTTTACCGGCATCCATTCCTCGTCGAGCTGCTTGTTGGAGAAACCTAACTTGAACTTGATATTTATGGCGGAGAGAATGATCACGGGAATATTCTTAGCTATGGGATCGTTATGGAACATGCGACTTAATTCGAATCCCTTGGAAGGGTCTTCGGGAAACATAACATCTAGCACTATCAGGTCCGGCTTGTTCTTCTTGATCTTCGGAAGCGCATCGGACGCGGTAAGCGAAGAAACCACTTCGTAGCCGTTCTTCGTTAGCACCATCGAGATCGCTTCGACTATATCGCTGTCGTCATCTACTATAAAAACTTTCTTTGCCATAACTTTCTCCTCTCATATGTTGTTTGACCGGAAACTTCGTAATCACCGTCGTACCAACGCCCTCTTCGCTCTCTATCCATATCTCGCCATGATGAACATCCATGATCCGCCGCGCTATCGTAAGACCTAAACCGGTAGAACTCTTATTGGCAAGTAC
>CAIPVD010000100.1 GCA_903868375.1 uncultured delta proteobacterium | reverse complement strand
GAGAATCACAACGAGCCACGCCCATATTCGCCCAAGCGGAATTAACATTATCATCGCCGCCAGGTTCAAAAGTTTATCTGCGAGCGGATCGAAGAACTTTCCAAATGTGCTTTCCAGCTTATAATGGCGCGCCAAATAGCCATCGAGCATATCGGAAAAGCTTGCTATGCCGTAGATAACAGCCGCAACGAGGCTCCAAAATTTGTTCCAAACCTGATGATCGAGCCTGCCATCGTTTAAGAACGTCATTAAGATAACGATCAAGGGAACGGCAACGATACGTATCATCGAAATGTAGTTGGGGAGATTTAAGATCTCTTTTCTTTTTAGCGCGTCCATATATTCACCTAGCCGTTATAAACAATTTTACAAAATTTCCTCTTTCCAACCTTTAGCACATATTCACCGGATTTGGCAAACTTTGCGTTAATGTCCGACAATTTTTCGTCGTTAACGCTCACCGCGCCTTGCGAAATAAGCCGCCTCGCCTCCGATTTGCTAGGTGCAAGCTCCGCCTCGACTATCGCATCTACTATAGATGCGGTCTTTGTCTTATGCTCCGGTATATCGGTCGGCCTGGCACCTTTGGCAAAGACCATTTCGAACTCTTTTTCGGCCTCGTCGGCAGCCTTCGCGCTATGATATTTAGCAACTATCTCTTTCGCGAGCGCAACCTTCGCCGCCTTTGGGTGATATCGACCTTCCACTACATCTTTCTTAAGCTTGGCGATATCTTCGAGCGATTTATCGCTTAACAGCTCGTAATATTGCCACATCAGCTCGTCCGAGATCGAGAGGATCTTTCCGAACATTTCCTTGGGCGCTTCGGTAATTCCTACATAATTGCCGTAACTCTTGCTCATCTTCTTAACGCCGTCGGTGCCGATAAGCAGCGGCATGGTAAGTACGACCTGCGGTTCCTGGCCATATGCGCGCTGCAAGTCGCGGCCAACGAGAAGATTGAATACCTGGTCCGTACCGCCAAGTTCGATATCGGCCTTCAGATTCACGGAATCGTAGCCCTGCAACAATGGATATAAAAATTCATGTACGCCGAGCGAATCGCCCGCCTGAAAACGCGTCTTAAAATCTTCCCGTTCCATCATTCTGGCAACGTTATAATGGCTCGTTAGCACCAGAGTGTCATACAAATTCAACTTTCCCAGCCATTCGGAGTTATATCGAAGTTCGACCTTGGCCGGATCTAATATCTTCGCCGCCTGTTCGACATACGTGCGAAGGTTCGCAGCTATATCGGTAGGCGTCATGGGCGGCCTGGCCTTGTTTCGGCCAGATGGATCTCCGATCTGTGCGGTGAAGTCGCCGATAAGAAATATCACTGTATGGCCCAGGTCCTGAAACTGTTTCAACTTCTGCATTAATACCGTATGCCCCAAATGCAGATCTGGCGCGGTTGGGTCGAATCCGGCCTTTATGCGCAGCGGCTTTCCCTTTTTGAGTTTCGCGATAAGGTCCTCTTCTGAAATTACCGCGACGGAACCTCGTTTAATGATCTCTAATTGATGTTTGATGGTATCCATATGATCGGCTATTGCAGATTTTCCCAGGCCGTTACGTGCCAGCCAAGCGTTTTTTTGTCCATAACGCACCGAACCTGATAGGCAGGCCCGCCGGAAAGCTTCACGATCGCCTTTGCCGCCACCATGTGCTTATGCATTTCTTCGGTACCGGCCACATCGACGCTCTCTACTTTATATTTTCCGAAATCACTTTCTTTGAATTTATGGCCATATTTGGTGAAATATCTTTTTATAATGCGCTCGCTCGTTTTATTGCTGGGCGTACGGGCACATCCGAGTAAAAATATCAGGCATAATACCGGAACCGCTATTTTAACCAACGCCGACCTCTTATTCATTTGCATCGTCTCCTTGTTCCTCGGCTGTACCGTTTGAATCGTTGCTTTCCGCTAGCGCCTTACCGCTGGCAAAGTATTGATCTTTCTTCTCATATGCATTTAATACCGCAAGAAAACAAGGATAAAAATT
>CAIPVD010000099.1 GCA_903868375.1 uncultured delta proteobacterium | reverse complement strand
GTCGTTCTTCATTCCGATCTCGATAATTAAATGATGCTCCGGATGTTCGAGCTTTAAGTACCAGTTGCTTACGCGTTCATAAATGGAAAGGTCCCACGTGCGCGAACTTTCTATTTCTCTAAAGCGAAGCGTAAGCTTTGCTTTCTGCCCGATCGTTGCAAGAGCAGTGTGCATCCGGTCTTCCTGGACTTCCCAGTATATGAAAGCGAACCTTGGATCGACGACGAGCAGGATGATCCTGTTCTTGCCGTAATCGAATGGAATATTGTGCGCGTGAAAATCTCCGGCGTTGTTCTGGCGGCCTAACTGGAATTTCGCCTGGACCGCTTTTAGCTCGGCGGCATTCTGTTCTAGTTGATGTTCTTTGTTGATATCGAACTGTTCAACGGTAGTTAGCACCCGAACTTTTTTAGCGGCTACGGCCTTTTTCTTTGGCCTGCCTGCCTTCGGCCTCTTCCAAACGAGAGTTTGCTTTACTGGTTTGGCCCGTTTAGCCCGTTTAGCCGGTTTTGCCGGTTTAACTTTCTTTACCTTGCTGGCCTTTGGTTTTGCTGGCGCAGCTTTCTTCGGCTTGGCGGTAGTTTTCTTTTTTGGCATAATATTACCTCTGACTTTGATGCAATGTATAAGATATCATTTTTAGAAGCAATCTCAAAATATTCATCCATTGACAAAACGGCTTCGCTTAAGGCACAAAACGGGCATGATAATTGGAGATAAAGCTTTAACCTTGAACTCTTGCTGGAATTGGCTTGATACGCCCGCACCCGTTACTATCCATTCTTCCGTAAAGAAGAAAATGAGCGTGACGAGAAAGGTGGTCACCGAATGTTTAACCGACGGACTTCCGCATTACGGCATTAATACAGGTTTTGGAAGCCTTGCGAACACGAAAATTCCGGACTCGAAGCTGGAAGAACTTCAATACAATCTTGTTAGAAGCCATGCGTGCGGTGTCGGCGAACCTTTTCCAGCCGACATTGTCAGGCTTCTGATGTTGCTTCGCGCAAACGTACTTGCAATGGGATGTTCCGGCGTCCGCTACGAACTTTTGGAATCTCTTGTTAATCTCATAAACAGCGGCGATCTGCCGATCATACCATCTCAAGGTTCGGTAGGCGCATCTGGCGACCTTGCGCCGCTTGCACATTTGGCGCTTGCGCTTATTGATAGCGGCGTGAAGTTAGAGGCAAAAGAAGGCCTTTCGCTTATCAACGGAATTCAGGCTTCACTTGCCGTTGGAATCGTTGCGCTCAAGAAGGCGAAGAGCCTATTTGAACATGCAAATATCGCCGCAGCGATGGCGGTTGAAGGCCTTCGTGGAAGCGACAAGCCTTTCGATGCAAGAATAGCCGATGTTAGAGGCCAGGAAGGGCACAAGATAGTCGCAAAGATTATTCGCGAGCTGGTTCAGGATAGCGCTATAATCTGCTCGCATAAGGAATGCTCCCGTGTCCAAGACCCGTATTCGCTGCGTTGCGTGCCGCAGGTGCATGGCGCCGTTTACGATTCGATCAAATATGTAAGCGATATCTTGGAACGCGAACTTTTGTCGTGCACCGATAATCCGCTTATCTTCGGCAAAGATATAATCTCCGGCGGCAACTTTCACGGAACGAGTGTGGCGCTTGCATGCGACCATCTTGCCAACGCGGTAACGGTGATAGGCAATATTTCTGAACGCCGCATCGAGCAGATGATAAACCCGAAGCAGGGCGAGCTAAACGTGAAGTATCTTGTGAAAGATGCCGGTACTAATTCCGGATTCATGGTTGCTCACGTGACCGCAAGTGCGCTGGCATCGGAGAACAAGGCGCTATCGTTCCCGGCTTCGGCAGATTCCATAACTACATCCGCTGGCCAGGAAGATTTTGTGAGCATGGCTATGTGGGCGGCTCGCAAGCTTTGCACCGTTGTGGCAAACACAGAGAAGATAATTGCGATCGAACTTTTTGCCGCGGCGCAGGCGATAGATATGCAGGATGAACGTTTGCGTCCGGGAAGAGGAACTGAAAAGGTGTATGGCGTAATAAGAAAGCATGTGCCGGTGCTGGACCAGGATAGGGTGATGTATAAAGATATTGAAAAGGTGCTGGCTCTGATGAATGAAGGAAAATTGCTATGAAAATATTCCTTCTCTGCTTCATTCCGCTATTCGTTGCCATGGACGCACCCGGCAACTTGCCGGTGTTTTTGGGCTTAACGGAAGGCATGTCGCCGGTGGACCGCAAAAAAGTTATCTGGCAGGCGTGCTTTACCGCGCTTGTCGTCTCCATCGCCTTCATGTTCTTAGGCAAATGGATCTTCACGTTCTTAAATATCACCGCGGCCGATTTCAAGATCGCCGGCGGACTGATACTTTTATTCATCGCGGTAACCGGCCTCCTACCGATATTCCATCAGGAGAAGCTTGAAGGCGTCGGCATTGTTCCGCTTGGCATCCCTTTAATGATGGGCCCGGCAGCTTTAACCACGCTTCTTATCCAGGTCGATCTTTATCCCATTTGGTGGATCATGTCCGCGCTTATCATTAATATAGTCATTACATTCCTTGCCTTCTACTACAGCTGGCGGATATCGACTTCGTTCGGCGTGAACGGAATGAAAGCCGCATCGAAGATCACCTCTCTATTACTTGCCGCAATCGCCATAATGATGATCCGGGTAGGGCTACAAGAGATCATCGGACTTACACACTAAATTATATTCCACTTGCCACATGCTTTTAAAGGCAACGGTGGTATGGGCATGGGTGGCCGTCAACTGCTCGCCACGCTGATTTTGTATTAAGATAAATCTTAACTGAACATGAGTTGTCTCCCTCGGCTCGGAACTCGCCATTCGCTGCTTGCGGAATGTTTCTATAAGCAGCGAATAGCTCAAACACCTCGCCGTTGCAGCGCTTAGAAAGAAGCTTGCGCTGCAACCGGTCGACTAATTCATGACAAAATCTAGCTAGCTCGCAGATGCCGT
>CAIPVD010000098.1 GCA_903868375.1 uncultured delta proteobacterium | reverse complement strand
TCATGAAGCTTCGCATCGCCAAAGAATCGCGAACGTTCGGCGGATCGACATGGTTCCACACAAAGGCATACGCGAGCATGCTGGGCGTGATGTTCCTGCGCTCTTACGAACGAGGCGAGAACGTTTACCTTGCGATGTGCGCGCGCGGGTTCGACGGCACCGTTAAGACGCTATCGCACCTGCATTTTCATGTTGCAGATTATCTATTCATGGCGGCAATGCTAGCCACGCTGGTAGGCATTAAATTGATATGAGCTTGGAGAAAACTATGAATGTGATCGAAGTAAAGAACCTGCACTATACATATCCCGACGGAACGAGCGCGCTGCATGGAATATCGATAGATGTCGCACGAGGCGAAAGTATCGGCATCATCGGTGCGAACGGCGCCGGCAAATCTACGTTCTTGCTTAATCTAAATGGCATACTGAAAGGCACGGCAGATATTTTTCAAGTGCTTGGCCAATCGGTAGAAGATGCAAACCTGAAATTCATTCGCAGCAAAGTGGGCGTCGTGTTTCAAGACCCGGACAACCAGCTATTTATGCCAACGGTATTTGATGACGTTTCTTTCGGGCCGATCAATATGGGGCTTGGCGGCGAATCGGTAGTTCGCGCCGTAGATAAGGCTCTCGCGGAAGTAGATATGTCCGCAGCGATAAAACGTTCTTCGCATCATTTAAGCTTCGGTGAGAAGAAACGCGTTTCTATTGCCACGGTTCTTTCAATGGACCCGGAGATATTAGTTCTGGATGAGCCAAGCAGCAACTTGGACCCAAAACACAGAAATGAATTGATAGACCTGCTGAACACTCTGAATCACACCAAGCTCATCGCAACCCACGACCTAGACCTTGTAAAAAAATGCTGCACCCGCGCCATCATCTTCGACAAAGGCAGAATAATCGCGGATGGGAAAGTGGAAGAAATTATCTCTAGAAATAATTTAGAATAGACTTACTTTGTTTCGAATATCGAGTAAACATCGCTATAAAAAATTGACCGTTGTTCCGTCATAACGGCTTCATAATGTTTTCCAGTTATCCGGCCTAGCTCCTTAGCACACGTTTCTGCGTTCTGCTGATTTGGACCATGATTGAGATTGAAAGCTGCGCCATCTTCGCAGTTCGGGAAACCATATACGAAATAAAAAGCGTCAACAGGATTTGCGCCCGTAACAGCCGGCGACAAACCCATGACAAAAACAGCCCCTGATTCTTTTTCTAATTCAGACCTACACTGCAATGCCTTTGAATGGCTCTCCTCACTCTTTCCCCAGAAAATCCAGCTTCCCATGTCTGATAGTTTACATGTCATAACATTCTCCTTTCACTTTATATTATCGGCAGTTGTCAAAAATAGTTGCTAACTATTTTATTTTTTCAAAAAAGGTAGGGTTCTTTGGAATGCCAGCTAAAACGCATTATAACCACTTTATGCACCTACGAGGTGCGAAGATGGTTCTTCTTCAGCCATTTCTTAAGCGGCATTATTCCTTCAGTGGCCGTTTGCCAGACGATATCCACGTCAACTCCCATATAATCGTGGATCAATCTATGCCGCATGCCGGTTATTTTGTCCCAAGCAATGGGCGAACCCTTCGTTAGCTTATCTGGAAGATGTCCGGCGGCCTCGCCTATAATTTTCGAATTGCCTAATGACGGCATCGATCGTCTTATTGTCCTTCTTGAAC
>CAIPVD010000097.1 GCA_903868375.1 uncultured delta proteobacterium | reverse complement strand
GGCTAGCCACTGGATAATACCTTGCGGGCCTACCCGGTTAGGGCCAATTCTGCTCATAATGCGGGCGGCGATGCGGCGCTCTAGCCAACTTACAGGGCCAGCAAATAATGAAAAGAATGTGAGAAGAAGAACTGCAGCTATCGCGTACCAGGCAGCGCCCAGAACCCAAACAGGTACCGGTAAATTTAAGACCGCCATTTGTTGTACGAACCAGTTCATCTATCTATCTCCGGAGCGACCACATCTAAACTTGAAACGAATGCGACAAGATCTGCCACCATCATCCCCTTGCCTATCTTTTCAACGATGCTCATCGCTGAAAAAGAGCCCGTTCTCATGCGAAGCCTGTACGGCTTGTCCGTTCCGTCGCCCACGATATAAAAGCCTAGGTCACCGCGCGCGCCTTCGCATCTTGAATAAACTTCGCCGACCGGCGCCTTTATCTTACGCGGAACCTTTGCCATTACTTCACCAGCTGGCAACTGATCCAGCGCCTGGCGAACTATCCGGCAGCTCTGCAGCATTTCACGCATGCGGAGCATATATCTATCGAATGCATCTCCAACCGTTCCCGCCTCTCCGGTTCCAACTGGAATTTCAAAATCGAACTTTGGATAGACCGAATACGGCAGGTCTTTTCTTGTATCGAACTTAACGCCGCTCGCACGAAGATTCGGGCCCACGATATTATAATCAAGCGCCGTCTCACGAGAGATAACGCCGATATTTGCAAGGCGCTCGACGAATATTTTGTTGAAGCTGATAAGACGGTTCAGTTCATCGACTATCGGCTCGAAATGGTCCAAGAATTCGATGCACTTTTCCCTAAAACCTTGCGGGGCGTCGTATGAGACGCCGCCTATCCTTATATAATTATATGTAAGACGAGCGCCGCAGAGCGCTTCAAATAGATCGTTGACCGTTTCGCGTTCGCGGATCGCATGAATAAAAGGAGTGAATGCGCCTAGGTCCATAGCAACGCAGCCGGCCATGATAAGGTGGCTAGAAATTCTATTTAGTTCATCGGCTATAACGCGTAAATATTCTGCACGTTCAGGCACCTGAATGCCCGCAAGTTTTTCCACCGCCATCGCATATGCGTGGTTGCTGGGCTTTGCGCAGACTTAATCGACTCTATCCGTATAAGGCTGAAAGCCGATGTAGCCGACCTTCTCGGCGATCTTCTCCATACCCCTGTGCAGATATCCGATATCGCACTTCACGTCGTGGACGATCTCGCCATCGGTCTTTATAATGAAGCGCAAGACGCCGTGGGTAGCCGGATGCTGCGGCCCCATGGATATCGTCATTTCTTCTGTGCGAATCTCACTCATAATTATCTTGTCGTCGTCATCCCTGCGTATTCTGGCTGTTCCTTGTAATCTTTCCTCAAAGGCTGCCCTACCCAATCTTCTGGGAGCAGCAAATTCTTAAGTTCCGGATGCCCTTTAAATTCAATGCCTAAAAGTTCGAACGTCTCGCGCTCCATCCAATTTGCCGCCGCCCAAACATCTGAAACGGTTGGGACGGATGGAACCTCCGACACGTCCCTCGTTATCTTTACCTTTAAAACAAGCGCCTCTTTCTTTTCCGAGGCGAACAGATGATAGACGACCTCGAAGAATTCGCCCTTATCGGTACCGGTTAGGCACGAAAGGACATTGAATTTCAGCTCGCTCTTTAGATACCGGCAGACCTCTTGTATCTTATCTGCAGGAACCGTGAACCAACCATCGCCCTTCTCGGGCTTTGTCTCTTCTATGAATATAAAATGTTCTTTAAGCATTTTTCCTTAAGAACTTCTCTGACTGCATCTTTTCCTGCAGCTTAATTAGTCCGTCGGTCAGCGCCTCCGGCCTTGGCGGACAGCCCGGCACATAAACATCTACCGGCAATACCTTATCTATCCCCTTAAGCACGGAATACGAATGCTGGAAAAGGCCGCCGCAATTTGCGCAGCTTCCCATCGCTATAACATATTTTGGGTCAGGCATCTGGTCGTAAAGCCTGCGCGTACGAATTGCCATTTTGTAAGTGATCGTACCGGCAATAATCATTAGGTCGGATTGCCTTGGAGTTGCACGCGGGACTGCACCGAAGCGATCCCAGTCGCAACGTGGGCCACCGGTCTGCATAAGTTCAATGCCGCAACAGGCGGTCGCGAATAACATATACCAAACGCTAGACTTGCGGCACCAGTTGAGAAGGTCGTCGACCTTGGTGGTTAGAACGAACTCTGGCAGTTGATTGTGTAGCGTTATCATTAAAAACGTTCCTTAAGTTCCTGTGTTCCTGTGTTCCTGTGCGAACTTCTTGACCCATTCTAGATCGCCTTTTACCCAGACATAAACGAGGCCTAAGACCAAAACGGCGATGAATACAAGTATCTCGGCGAGAGCCACCAATCCTTGTCCTGCCGCGATCCATTTCTTAAACACCGCGGCAACTGGAAAGATAAGCGCCGCTTCTACATCGAATATCACGAAAATCAGAGCAATTAGATAGAATCGGATATTAAACCCGATCCATGCGGGGCCTACCGCCTTCTCACCGCATTCATATGTTTCTGATTTTACGGTATTTGGGTCGCTCGGGCGCAAAAATCTCCCCGCGAATAGCGCTCCAAATATAAAAAGCGCGGAAATTATTGCAAAAATCAGGACCAGTGAAAAATCTGATAACATTTTGTTGTCAGGTACTAACACATTAATTGTAGGTGGTAAATGGCGAAAACGGAATTTGTTACGGATCTTAATTCCGGTTCTTCTGGCAGAATTTTTCGATGGCCTTGTAGCCAACACTGTAAAGGTTGGTGAACTGGACGCCTATTTTCTTTGTGCTGCCTTCATCCATGCGAACGATCTTGCCTCTGATGCTTACATCTACTTCCGTGGATGAAAGGTCGAAGATAACTTCTACATCGCCATCGTCCGACACTTCGGGGTTATCGGTGGCAAGGCACATCCCTCCGCAACTTATGTTCAGCGCGGTCGCAGGTATCAAAACCCCTTTGTGGCGCATGGTAACCGGTAGGTCAACGTTTAGTCTTTTCTCTCTTCTTCGTTCTTGCATAAAATATCCCCTGTTTTGCCTTTCATCTACTATATCGACCGCCCGCCGAAAAAGTTGCTAAAAAAATTTTCTTTACGACTACTCTAACGTGGGCTAGTTGTACCGTCAATGAAAAAGATAGGTATCATCGGCGCCGGCAATTGGGGAACGGCACTAGCCGCACTGCTCGCGGACAAGGGCTTCGACGTAACGATCTGGGCACACGAACCCGAGGTGGTAAGGGAAATTACCGCTCATCACCGAAATCCGATCTTTTTATCGACGCTTAACCTACCAAATAACATCGTAGCGACAACGGACCTGAAAGAGGCGGCTAAAGATAAAGAAATGGTCGTTTTCGTCGCGCCTTCACATATCGCAAGGGCTCTTTCCAAGAAATTGAACGGGCATATAGATCCCGGCACAATATTCGTTAGCTGCGCGAAAGGAATAGAGGTAGAGACCGGCGAGCTTTTGTCGGACATATTCGCAGAGACGCTGCCAGATGTGCCAAAAGACAATCTTTGTTTCTTATCAGGACCTAGCTTTGCCTACGAAGTGGCTCAAAAACTTCCAACCGCAGTTGTCATTGCGGGGAAGAACGGCGCGGCCGCCAAGAAGGCCCAGGAAACATTTCGCACCGACCACTTTATGACGTTCACAAGCGAAGACGTCGTGGGCGTGCAGGTTGGCGGCGCGGTAAAGAACGTGATAGCAATAGCGTGCGGCGCATCGGATGGTTTGGGCTACGGCCACAACGCCCGCGCAGCAACGATAACGCGCGGCCTTTACGAAATGATAAAAATAGGCAAGGCGCTTGGCTCCAATCCTCTCACCTTTTCCGGGCTTTCCGGGATCGGCGACCTGATACTTACCTGCACGAGCGAACTTTCCAGGAACAGAACGGTTGGCTTGAAGCTTGGCAAGGGAATGTCGCTTGATGAGATACAAAAAGGCTCGAAGCAGGTGGCGGAGGGAATTTCGACATCGAAGGCGATACAGAAGCTGGTACATAAACTAGGAATCATCGCGCCGATCTGCACCGAGGTTTATAATATGATATTTGAGGGGAAGAGCCCAAAGGCCGCGGCGATCGACCTGGTGAAAATAGAACTTCACGGAGAATTAAGGAGCATAATATGACGAACGAAATGAGTTTTACCGAAGACCCGCTTATCCAGGGCCTTCTTGCA
This sequence comes from uncultured delta proteobacterium, assembly GCA_903868375.1. Classification (GTDB taxonomy): domain Bacteria; phylum UBA10199; class UBA10199; family 1-14-0-20-49-13; genus CAIPVD01. The sequence goes on along the minus strand of CAIPVD010000097.1, from coordinate 612 downwards.
GCGAGCGGCAAGCGCGTCGAGGCGTTTGCGTTCGGCATTGCCTACGTAGGCAAGCTTGAAAAGGTCGATATGGAGAACGGTTCGATCACAATAACAGAAGGCGAAGACTCGGTGATGCTCGAACTCGAACGGATAGAAAATTTCAACGTGGTGGAGGAATGATGGAAATGAAAAACTTAATTAGAAGTATCATTATATTGTGTCTAGCGATCAGCGGGATCGCATCTGCGGCGGCACCAGTGGTTCAGGTGGGCCCGACAGTCGAGTTAAAAATAACTCTCGACAACATGCAGACGTACGGCGACTACAAAGACGTCGCGGACGGTTTATCTAAGATAAGCGGCGTTACGAATCTTATTCCTTATAAGATCGCAAGCGGCAAGGCGGTCTTTGACGCGAAATACACGGGCGAAAGCTCTTCGCTATTCAACGACGTTCAGGCATTCGCGACCGACCGTTATAAATTTGAGAAGAAGGAATCCAAGACCAGCATAGAAGTAACTCTAAGGAAGCTATAATGGTTGTTGCCGAATTAAAACCAGGCGTTCTCCATAGTTCGCGGCAACATCTCCGATCTCCGCATCAATTACGGGAGACTCATAGTTCCACTTT
>CAIPVD010000096.1 GCA_903868375.1 uncultured delta proteobacterium | reverse complement strand
TATATAGCAACTCGTGAATATCAAAAAGCGATAGCCGCAGCGGATAAGGTGATCGCAACGGTTAAGCCAGAGAGAGCAGGTGTTATCGAACTCCGTGATGGGCTGTTCACCATGTCCCGCCTTAAAGCGATTGCGCTTCTTCAGTTGAAGCGCGTTGATGATGCGGCCAAGGTGTTGCGATTTGCCGCCACAATACTTAAAAAAATGCCCGATGTCTTTGATGAACAGAGGATATTCTTTGATTCCGTAAGAACACAACTTTTACGCGGCCAAGATTCAGCTGCTATTATAATGAAGCTGCTGCTAACGGATAATCATTGATTGAGTGGGTGATTCTAGGCGTACGAAAATTAACAAAGGTAAATATGGCAACTGTAGGTACAAATTTTGGATTACTTGGTGTTGTTCAGCCGATGGCTTTAAGTGTGAGTCCCGTTGCTGTGCCGCTGATGACGCTTGCTTCTCCAGATGACCTTATCCGCGGAATGGATCCGCTTGTTCTTTCGGCGCTGGCATCTAATGCTTCCCCGCAAGTGCAAGCGATGGCGTTCGCAAATGTCGGCGCATTTATCGCTCCCAAAACAGGCATTGAGCCAGCACTTCTTGCGAAAGAACCGGATGGCGTAGCTAATGCTTTAACGTATACTCCAACCAATAATTTTCCTCCTTCACCTGCTTTGACCAGATCGATCTGCGATGAATTGGCGCGAGTTGTAAAACCTGAATCGCCGCATAGAAAAAAATTACTTTTTTCGTTTCATTTTGTAAATCGCCCGGACATTACTCCAACAGAAGCGCCGAAGTCACCGAATGAACCGTTGAACCTCGATAGGGCCAGAAGGGCATATAGGATCAATCTATTGAGATACTTCGGCTCAATAGCAGCAGTAGCAGATGTAGAGAGGATGAGCGCTAAACTTGCTGTTGGTGAAATGCCCCCCGCATGTATAGCGACAGCATTGGGTTTCGATGAAACGGTGCTGCGGGCAATTGCCGGCGATTTTGGCTTTCCAAAAGGTGCCGATGTTACCGCATGGGCCATGTCATTATTAGCCGAAATCCAGCAGTGGTTGAGAGAGCTGCCAGAACAGACTGCAAGACGGCATTGGGGAAAATTGGTTTTGACCCCTGATGAAAGAATTTTATTACACGCAGAATTTAGGGAGTAGGTTTTTAATTCTTTAATAAATGGAGATTCATATGGCAAACGTGGGTACAGGATTTGGATTATTTGGTGTCGTTCAGCCGATGGCTCCAAGTGTGAGCCCCGTTGTTGTTCCTGGGATGACACTTGCTTCTCCAGATGAACTTATTCGAGGAATGGATCCGCTTGTCCTGTCGGCGCTTGCAACAAACACGTCACCTCAATCGGCCGCATTTGCCTGCGTGGATTCTTTCGTCGATGCGCCAGCACGCGATGCATCTGTTTCTCCGCTGCTAACGATGGGAAGAAGAAGTGTAGGCCAAAAAGCCAATGATTTTTCTTTCCAGACCGCGATAGATAGATATTATGCAGGTGTTGCGAAACATCTTCTTGCCGGTGTGGAACCGAACGTCGCTGCCGCGCTTTCAGGGCTTGAAGTGTGGATGGGTGCCAAAAAGGTGCCTGCTGCAAAGCGTACCGAATATCGAAAGCAGCTTCCTCAAATTCTCACGACGCCTGGTAAAAAAATTCCTGTTGATGCCGATCTTGAACAGTATCGCCAAAATTTCAAAAATTTGAGTTCAAGAGACCCCTTGCAATTCTACGAAGCAGCCTTTAATGCGGCGTTGGCTATGTTTCGCGGGGCACCGAACTTGTTTGAAGAGAGAGAGATGACCCATCTATTCATTCGCGGCCTTTTTGCGCACGTAGAATATTTAATAGAGCATCGCTACGCTGCAGGGTTTGCCGGCGACCTGCTGAAGTTTGGCGAATCATTTTATAATACCCTCGCCTATGATCATGAAAATGATGCTATACACGCTTATTATCTAGCAAAGCTAAAATATTTGGAGTCGGCTGGTTCACTTGCGGAGTTCAGAGAGCTAGTGAAAACTTTGATCCAGTCGAATTGGAGAGATGGTCCAGAAATGCTCATGTTCGCGGACCTGCGAGCGCTTATAAAAATGTCGATCAGTAGTGAAGATATGTCAAAGGCAAAAGCTTTAGCGAAAAGGTTTTATGCCCGTAGAACATCGGCCGGTAACGCTCAAGCGGCATTTATTTACCGGACAGTAGCGCGCTTGTTGGGTAGCGACGAAATTGGTGAGGCTATCAAGCTTTTAGATGGCAAAAGCGTAGATGACGTCTACAAAGCTGCGGTGGTTGTTGCCGGTCAATCCGGTAATGGATCGAGTTAGGTGTAGGCCCTAATCCTATTTTTTGTCAGATCGGCAGATATTGACCAAGTTTCGTCAATTCCTTACCGTCTGAATTGTAGATCGAAAAAGCAAACTCCTTATATTTCAATTCACTTATTCCAAGATATTCAATTGGCACCGATCTTGCTTATGAAGGCCATTAAGTGAGGTGATACATGAAAAACAGAGCTGTGAAGGACCCAAATTACTCTGGCCTTCTCAATGACATTAAACAACGGATCCGGTCTGCTCAATACGATGCGCTTAAGAAGGTGAACAAAGAACTCATTGCGTTGTACTGGGACATAGGCAAGATGATCGTCTTACGCCAAGAGAAAGAGGGCTGGGGAAAGACCGTTGTTGAAACGCTTGCCAAAGATCTTCAAGCGGAATTTCCCGGCGTTTCAGGATATTCACGCGATAATCTGTGGCGAATGCGCAAATTCTATCTGACATTCAAAGAGAACGCAAAACTTGCACCATTGGTGCAAGAAATAAGCTGGACAAAATTGATAGTAGTTATGGAATCCTGTCACGATGACCTGGAACGTGAATTTTATATTCGCATGACACGAAAATTTGGATGGACTAAGAATGTCCTTATCCATCATATCGATAACCGAACTTATAAAAGGACTCTTCTAAATCAGACCAATTTCAATAAATCTCTGCCAGAAAAGATCAAAGAACAGGCGAACCTTGCGGTGAAGGACGAATATACTTTTGACTTTCTTGAGCTTGGTGATGAACACAGCGAAATAGAGCTTGAGCGAGCTATAATGAACAATGTGAACAGGTTTTTAATTGAAATGGGTGGAATGTTCACATTTGTCGGTAATCAGTTTCGTCTTGAAGTTGATGGTAGCGAATTTTTTATCGATATTTTGCTTTATCACAGAAGATTGAAATGCCTTGTTGCGATCGAACTAAAAACGGGTGTTTTTAAGCCGGAGTTCGCTGGCAAAATGCAGTTCTACCTTGCGGCCTTGGACGCCACTATAAAGGAAGAGAACGAGAACCCGTCCATCGGTATCATTCTTTGCAGGGATAAAAGCAGAACGATCGTAGAATATGCTCTTCGAGAAAGCAAAAAACCGATCGGGGTCGCGAAGTACGAGCTTGTTTCCAAACTTCCGCGTGATCTACAAAAGGAACTCCCAGCGCCCGAGCAGATAGCAAGATTGGTAGATAATATCAAATAGCTGATTTACTTCTTCCTTCCAACCAATCCCTTGAACTCATCTACATCGGTGCAGAAGCTTATTGCTTCGTCGAACGAACAGATTTCGCTTTTTGCGAGCGTTGCTAGCGATTGGTTCATCGTTCGCATTCCCGTTGTATCCTGCCCAACCTGCATCTGCGAATATAACTGATGCGTCTTTCCTTCGCGGATAAGATTTCTGATCGCCGACGTTGGCGTCATTATTTCCATCGCAAGTGCGCGTCCGCCGCCGATCTTCGGCACTAGCTGCTGGCTAAGTATGCCTTCCAAGATGAACGAAAGTTCCGTGCGTATCTGCGGCTGCTGGTGCGGAGGGAAGACGTCTATTATGCGGTCGATAGTTTGCACCGCCGTGTTCGTATGAAGCGTTGCAAATACCAAGTGGCCCGTTTCCGCGGTGGTGATCGCCGCTTGGATCGTTTCCAAATCTCTCATTTCGCCTATCAGCACGACGTCGGGGTCCTGGCGAAGTATATATTTCAGCGCCGTCTTAAAGGAGAGTGTATCGCCGCCAACTTCGCGCTGGTTGATAAGCGCTTTCTTCGACTGGTAAATGTATTCTATCGGGTCTTCGATCGTGATTATGTGGTCGGTTCTTGTTTCGTTCACGCGGTCGATCATGGCGGCGAGCGTTGTCGATTTTCCGCTGCCGGTTGGTCCCGTAACTAAAACGAGTCCACGCGGTTTTTGCGTTAGCTTCATAACTGACTCTTCGAGGCCTAAGCTCTCTGGAGTTGGGATGACGAACGGTATATTTCTAAACGCGCCGGCGACAGAACCCATTTGATAGAAGATGTTCGCCCTAACTCGCGCTTTTTCGCCAACGCTAAACGAAAGGTCGATCTCCTTGTTCAGCGCAAAACGTTCTTGCTGCTCCATTGAAAGCGGTTCAAAGCAGAGCTTAGACGCTTCTTCTTCGGAAAGTTTTTCCGTCGAGGGAATTGGCCTTAGCGATCCGTCGATCCTCATTTGTGGCGTCATACCAGCGCAGATGTGCAAGTCGCTTGCCCCAGCTTTAATTGCGATGTTAAGTAGCTCGTTCAGTGTCGGCATGTTTTTTTCTCCTTATGGCATCAGTGATTGATGCTGAATGTTGTTCCCTTGTAAGACGTATCGGTTAAATAGGCCGTCATGCTGACCTGTTTATTTTTCATGCTTGAATTAGCGCGGATGAGATTCATCGTATGTGTGTTCCCGTCGCCAAGTGAATAATCGCTTACGTCTATCACGGAGCCGGCTGGAATTCCGGTAACGCTGTTATAAACGACGACGTTGTCTATCTGCACCTGCGTTATTACCTGCCCGGTACTTCCAGGCCAGGTGAGAAGTAACTTATCTACGGAGATCTTGTTCAGGCACGTTTTTTAAGCGTGATGCCTCCAATGTCGGTAAGGCCGGGGCCGCTCAAGGTTGCGCTACTGGAATTGATTGTCAGGCAATCGCCTCCCATCGGGTTCACGGTTATCTGGTGCGTTTGCGAAACCGCTCCGGATATGCCTGTAGAATAGACGAGATGATTGGCGTAGTCGACCGTGTTCGTAAATTTGCCGAGCCCGATAGATTTCTGCGTTTGCACCGGATAACCGCCGTTCGTTATCTCGTGGACCGCCCATTCAAGCCCTGCCTGCATTCCGTAGAACGACTGTTCATGTTCTGTCTCGCGGAAGCGCGATTCTGAATCGGCCGCAACAAGCGCCACGATAGACGCTCCAAATACCGCAAGCACTAGCAGCGTAAAGACAGCACCTATGATCGATATCCCTTTTTGCATAATATCATCTAAAATTAGTGTACATATAGTTCCGCGGGAAAACCTGCGTACGCAGCGGCACGTTCCCGTAGCCTCCGATCGACTGGATCGTTAGCTCGATGCCGGTACGCCTTACGTCGAACGGCCAGATCGCCGTTGTATTGTCCTGTTTGTAAAAGGTGAAATGCAAAAGATTGACCTGGCCTGCAAGAAAATCGTCGCCTCTATAAAGGTCGATGGTGTTATAGCTCGTGGTTAGTTTGAAACTTGTCGCATATCCATTGAAATCGAAGAAGCCGATGTGATCCGATGCAATATACGTAATATCTATGTTCCGCGCCAGCAATAGTTCGGAGACCATCCTGTCCATGCCAACGCGCGCGTGCTGCAGGGCGTCCTTCCTGTTGGTGATCAACGAATAAGCGTCGATGCCGCGCATGAGTACCGATGCGGCAACGCTCGCGATGATACCGACGATGATGATCGTCAGTATCAGCTCTATCAATGTAAAGCCCTTTCGGTTCATTTATTTCGTCACCAATGTTGACTCGGTCCACTTTTGATTGTTGGCGGTTCCCCATTTAAGTGTCACGTCAATTCTTTTAAATCCGGATCCTGCCAGCACCGACGTTAGGTCGTTCTTGTTCACTTCGTATATGCTCAACTGGCGGATGTAATTGTAGCTACCGACCATTACGTTATCGTTAGCAGGATACGAGCTCGTCGAAATATAATCGTAACCTTTATAGACCTTGTCCATCATCAGCTGCTCCAGCTTGTCTCGTGCGAGATAAGCTGCAGTGATGTTCATATCGCCTTCCATCGCGCCACGCGTAACGTTGTCGAAGAGTATCATCATCCCGAACAGCCCGACCGATATTATTACGATCGTTAGCGTGACTTCGATGAGAGTGAAACCAAATGATCTTTTATTGGTAGCAAAGCTCACAGCTACACCCCGTTCCTTCTTGTATAAGGTCAATTATTACGGCACCCGTATTATTTACCACATAGACATCTCGAATGGCGCCGCTTGAAGACGTAAATCTTACGCGCCCGTCGCCGCCCATGGTCGGTGTTCCCACTGGATTGAACTCAACCTGATAGCTCGTTGTTATCTTAACGCCCGGGAATTTACTTAAGTTCTCTATAAGCTGACCTCCGGTTAACGGATCTCTTACCGGATTGTTAATGTTCCCCTGATAAATGACGTAAGTGCCGTTCGCGGTGAACTTGGCACCGGAATTCACGCCGGTCGTTTGCGCCATCTGCTGCGCTAAACGAATATCGGACTGCGCCTTTCGGCTGGCACTATCAACTGCAATATCGCTTAAATTTCCCGCCGATTCGACATAGAAAACGACCATGATTCCGAGCAGTGCGATCATAAGCACTAGCTCGATAAGCGTAAATCCTTTAAATGAATCAGTTTTATTAGACATTCTGGGTAATGATAACATACTTCGTAGAAACAAAAAAGCTGAAAAAATCAAGTAGGTTAGTTACCTAGAGAGTGTGCCGGCGATGGGATCGTAAGTGTAGTTATACGTAGTAGTGCCGTCGTTGAATGAGTAAGTCGTAGCGTTTAGCTTTAGCCATCCGCGGCCGCCCCTGTAGTCAGCAATAGCAGCCTGAAGCACATTTCCAAAGCAAGGGGTCGCCGGGCTGCAAGGTGTGTTGGCGGCAAGATTATCTAGCTGTGTTGGATAATTTCCCGGAGGGCCGTTCTGTGTCATATCGTTCGCCCGGTAAAGGGCAAGTCCTGTTTGAATGGCTCCAGCCACCGAATCGCGCGATGCGCTTTCTGCCTGTGTTGTAACGTTCGTGAAGTTAGGCAGCGCTGAAACGGCGAGGATGCCAAGTATTGCAATGACAAGCACAAGTTCGACAAGCGTGAAACCTTTTTTCATATGTCACCTGAATATCACACTAAAATAAAAATGAAAAGAGGGAACTGAAAGCGTTAAGCTTCAATTCCCTCTTCTAGGTTACTGTGTTCCAAAAAACTTATGGAGCTGTCGGCGATGAGAACGTTCCAGCACCAACGCCATTCGGAGTATATGTATAAGTGAATGTGGTCGTACCGTCAGTGAATGTATATGACGTATTGCTTACCTTCGTCCAACTGCCGCTCGTTACACCCTGCGTTAGAATCGTTGTGAAGCAAGGAGCGCCCGAAGCACATTTCGTGTTCGCAGCAACCGCATCTAGTGTTGCTGGGAAGTTTCCAGGAGGGCCGTTCGTAACTAGATCGTTCGCTCTCTGCAATGCTATACCAGCTCTGACCGCACCGACAACGCCGTCACGCGCTGCCTGTTCTGCCTGCGTCGAGATGTTGATGAAGCTGGGCAGTGCAGAAATTGCTAGTATACCAAGTATGGTGATAACTAGCACCAGTTCGATCAATGTGAAACCTTTCCTCATAACAGATCCTCCTTTTATATTTTTTTCTTTACGTTTAAAATCTTACCAAAACTCGTAACCATCTGTTGCGCTTCTAAGCCAACCTGTACTGCCGTCATAATAATACTTTTTTCCAAACGGGTCAACAACATTGCCATCTTTGTCTATCGGCGCGTTCTCTATGTAGCGCCTTGTTATCTCTTCAC
>CAIPVD010000095.1 GCA_903868375.1 uncultured delta proteobacterium | reverse complement strand
TTCCAGTTCGTCGAAAAACTCGTGATGATATTATCGATCTCTTCGAGGCGCGATGAAACGCCGGAGACGATCTGTTCCGTGAAGCTCTTTATTTCGACGGCCACATCTTCAGTGTTCGAACGCCAGAAAAGCCTTAAGGCATGGTCGGCGGTCAATGCGGAAGAGTCGATCGAATAAAGTACCTTTAACGCAAATTCACGTGCTTGTCTTCGTTCGCCCATGTTAAACTTTCTTCAATACATTTATTGTTTCGATAAGTGCAAGGGTTGCTTCTTCGCCTTTATTGCCGTGCTTTGTGCCGGCGCGCTCGATAGCCTGTTCAAGATTATCGGCTGTTATAACGCCAAATGCTGTAGGAATGCCTGTTTGCATATTCACCTGCGCGATACCTTTCGCAACTTCGTTCGCGATATAATCGAAGTGAGGAGTGCCGCCTCTTATCACGGCGCCGATACAAAGAATGCCGTCGAACTTTTTCGTCTGCGCAAGCTTCAACGCTGCGAGCGGTATTTCGAACGAGCCGGGGACCTTAACAACGGTTATGTCCTTCTCGTCGCCACCGCCTTTTATGAACGCGCTGATCGATCCGCTCAACAATTTGTCGGAGATCATGCTATTGAACCTTCCGACAACCACGCCGATCTTCAAACCCTTTGATTCGTATGTACCTTCTAGTGTCTTTGGCATATTTTCCTCCGTTTAAACTTTTTCCAATAAATGGCCCATTTTTTCTCTTTTAGTTTGCAGATAAAATTTATTCTTGGCGTTAGGAGTGATCTCGATCGGCACCCTCTCCACAACTTCCAGGCCATAACCTTCAAGCCCAACTATCTTTTTAGGATTGTTGGTCAGAAGCCTAATCTGTTTGATCCCAAGTTCGCGAAGTATCTGCGCACCTATTCCGTATTCCCGCAGATCTGCGCTGAATCCAAGTTTTTCGTTCGCTTCTACCGTATCGAGTCCTTCATCTTGCAACGCATATGCACGGAGCTTATTTATCAGCCCGATGCCGCGGCCTTCCTGGCGGACATATAAAAGCGCTCCGCAGCCTGCCTCTTCGATCATTTCAAGTGAGCGGTCGAGTTGCGCGCCGCAGTCGCACCTTGCGCTGCCAAATATATCGCCTGTTAAGCATTCCGAATGAACTCGCACAAGAACCGGGCCTCCGGATCTAACATCGCCTTTCACAAGGGCAAGATGCGTCCTGTTATCTACGTCATTTTCGTATGCGATTATCTTGAAGCCATCGCCTAAGTTAAGCGGCAGCTTTGCAGACGTCACACGGCGGACAAGCAGTTCGTTCTGCATGCGATAGCTGATGATGTCTGCGATCGAAACTATTTTTAAATTATGTTTTTTTGCGAACACTTCAAGCTCTGGCAGGCGCGCCATCGTGCCATCTTCGTTCATTATCTCGCAGATGACCGCGGCAGGCTTTAGCCCTGCAAGCCTTGAGAGATCTACGGAACCTTCCGTCTGGCCCGTTCTAACAAGCACGCCACCGGTGCGCGACTGAAGCGGAAAAATGTGCCCTGGGCGCACAAGGTCTTCTGGTTTTGCGTTGTCTTTTATTGATGCAAGGATCGTTAGCGCCCTATCGCTTGC
>CAIPVD010000094.1 GCA_903868375.1 uncultured delta proteobacterium | reverse complement strand
CGTGCGGTTTACATGGAATCTTGTGCCATGTTCGTTCGCGGCGGAGTTTACCGCGTTGTCAAACATGCCGTTGGTTCAACTCTTGGAAAAATATCCGTTTCAGCTCTTCTCTTCGATTACGCGTTAACGGGTCCCATCAGCGCCGTTTCGGCCGGGCACTACCTTGCCGGATTTTTCAATCAACTGTTTCCGGAGATAGGCATTTCCCAAATTCAAATTCCTAAGGCCCTTTTTGCCACTATATTCGCACTCATCGTCACGGTCTATTTCTGGCGAAAGAATATCATAGGTATTCATGAATCCAGCAAGAAGGCTCTGACCATAGTTCAGCTGTCGGTCATAATGATAGGAACGCTCCTGATCTGGAGTATTGTAACGCTGATAATTCAGCGCCCGTCGCTTCCGCCGATCATTCCCCACCCAACCGATGAAGCTCTTGGCTGGCTCAAAGGATATTCGTGGGCAAGAGGTGTTGGCGTCGTGGGCGTCTTCGTAGCCCTTGGGCATTCGCTTCTTGCGATGAGCGGCGAGGAATCGCTTGCCCAACTTTACCGCGAGCTGGCGTATCCAAAGATCAAGAACCTGCGGCGTGCCGCTTTTATCACGTTCGCATTCAGCGTTATCTTCACAGGAGTGATATCGCTCTTCGCCGTAATGATCATCCCCGACGCGGTTCGTTCTAACTATTACGATAATCTTTTGGCCGGGCTTGCAATGCATCTCGTAGGCCCCAACTTACTCAAGATGATATTGCAGGCGCTGGTCGTCCTTGTCGGCGTGTTGCTTCTGTCCGGCGCGGTAAACACCGCGATAGTCGGTTCGAACGGTGCGCTGAACCGGCTTGGAGAAGATGGCGTATTTGCGAAGTGGTTCAGGCGCACGCATCCGCGATATGGAACTACCCATAGGTTCATATCATTGATCGTCGTCCTGCAGCTCGTCATTATTCTCATATGCCGGGGCGATGTTTATTTGCTCGGCGAGGCGTATGCGTTCGGCGTGGTCTGGTGTTTCGTTAGCCAAACGCTTGCCGTTCTCGTCCTTAGGTGGAAGGATAGGACGCCGCGCGATTATACGGTTCCATTTAATTTTCGGTTTAGAGGCGTTAACGTGCCGATAGGAATAGCGCTTGTCCTCTTCACATTGCTCTTCATAGCGCTCGCAAACCTTTTCACAAAGACGATCGCTACGAAGGCCGGCATAGTGTTCACCATTACCTTTTATATTCTGCTCCGTATCTTCGAATATGTTAATAAGAGAAAACCATCTAAGCATGAACATGCGCTTGAAGAGGTGAACTTAGAATTCTTCGACAAGGCCGATGCGGAAAAGTGTGGTTGCAAGCATCAGAAAAGGATCCTTGTAGCGGCCCGCGACCCTAACAATCTGACGCACCTGAAGGAACTTCTGGAACATACCGACAGCAATACGACCGATATCCTGGTCATGACGGTCAAGCAGGGGCACATAGCTCAAAAGGGAACGGTTGACGACCTGCCGACGGAAGAGCGACAGCTTCTAACCAATATTGTTGCGATCGCCGAAAAACATGGAAGCCCGGTCATTCCTATCATGGTGCCGGCGCTAGACCCGATATATGCAACGGCAAAGGCAGCCTTCGACCTTGGCGCGCAGGAAATAGTGATAGGCAAATCGCTAAAGACGAGCCCCGAGGTACAGTTAGAGAACCTTGCAATGGCGTGGGGATTTGTATCGTCCGGCAGTCCACGAAAGTTAGGGATAAGGATCATCTGGCCCGGGCACGAACTCAAATACGAACTCGGCTAAAATATGGACATAGTTTCCATACTATTCATAGCGCTTGGCCTATCGTTAGACGCGTTTGCGGTCTCTGTTTCAAGCGGCGTTGCAATAAGAAACCTAAAAATAAGCCACGCACTTAAAATTGCCATCTTCTTCGGCGCATTTCAGGCGATAATGCCGTTACTTGGCTGGCTCGCGGGCGTAAGCGTTAGAGGCGTCATCGAAAAGTACGACCACTGGATAGCCTTTGGCATTCTTTCCATAATAGGCGTAAAGATGATCTATGAATCGTTCAAGATAAAGCCTTGCGACGAATGCGCGGACCCATTAAAATTCTACACGCTCTTAATTTTGGCAATAGCCACAAGCATCGATGCACTTGCGGTAGGAACCACGTTTGCTTTTTTAGATGTTGTGATAGCGGTGCCGGCGATGATCATAGGCCTTGTGACATTTATTGTTTCGTTCGCCGGCGTTTACATAGGCGATAGGTTCGGACACTTTTTTGAAAATAAGATAGAAGTTTTAGGCGGCCTCTGCTTAATTGGCATAGGGATAAAGATACTTATCGAACATTTATGGTAATGACACTACTTCCATGGATCCTGTTCAATCTCTTCGTTGTGGCGATGCTCTTCCTCGACCTCTGTTTTTTTCATCGCAAGGCTCATGAGATAAAGGTCAAAGAGGCTCTTCTCTTGAGCGTCTTCTGGACGCTACTTGCGCTAGTTTTTAATGTTGGCATATATTTCTGGCATGGGCGGCAGGAAGCACTGGAGTTTCTGACAGGCTATATCATCGAACGTTCCTTGAGTATCGACAACCTCTTCGTCTTCTTGGTCATCTTCAATTATTTCAAGGTGCCGGGCCTTTACCAACATAAGATTTTATATTGGGGAATCTTGGGCGCCCTTGTAATGCGCGCGTTATTTATCTTTTCAGGCGTTGAGCTAATTCAGCATTTCCACTTTGCGATGTATCTCTTTGGCGCGTTCCTGATCTTTACCGGCGTTAAAATGATCTGGGCGAAAGAGAAGGAGATCGAGCCGGAAAAGAATATAATCCTCAAACTTACGCGTAAATTCCTTCCGGTCACGCATGAATATGATAACGGAAAATTCTTCACGCGCTCGAATGCTAAGCTGCTTGCAACACCGCTTTTTATTGTCCTTCTTGTGATAGAAACGACCGACGTGGTCTTTGCGCTCGATTCGATACCGGCGATCTTGGCGGTAACTACTAACGCGTTCATCGTCTTTACTTCGAACGTCTTTGCAATATTGGGCCTTCGCGCACTTTACTTTGCGATGGCAGGCATGATGAAATATTTTCATTATCTAAATTACGGCCTTGCCGTTATCTTGTCGTTCGTCGGCGTTAAGATGGTGATCGCGGATATTTATAAGATACCGACCTGGGCTGCGCTTGGCGCCGTTGGTTTATTGTTGGCATTGTCGGTGATAGCATCTGTCATCTGGCCGGCAAAAAATAGTGCGGAAAAGAAAGGGACAACATGAAAATAAGAAACATAGCGGTCATTTTCATAGTGTTAATGATCGCCGGATGCAAAGGAGGGAATATGATGGATAAACTTATAGATGCGCGCAGTTCTTTGAAGGCAGTTGAACGGCCGACCAAGATCGATCCTACTCTAACAGTTGAAAAAGCCTATCAGATGCAGTCAGAGCTTGTTGGTCGTTTGATGAAAAAAGAGGTGCTAGCCGGTTATAAGTTGTCGCCCAAAACGGTTCCGAACGCGAACGATTCCAAAAAGATGATTCCAGTATATGGATATCTATTCAAGTCGATGGTTCTTCCAGTTGGGGCAATAGTTAAGAAGAAAGATTTTATCGATCTTCATCTTGAAAACGAGGTGGCATTTATCATAGGCAAGGAAATTCTACCAAAAGAAATTAAGACGCCGGCCGATCTTAAGCCATACGTAAAATTGGTGGCTCCTGCGATAGAACTTCCTGAAATTAGATATTCGGGCCCGATTGACGATGTGACGGGGATAGATCTTGTTGTCGATAATGTCGTTGCTTCAAAGATCATCGTGGGTAACGGAAAGCCTACGAACGAAGTCGATGCTGATCTTGTATCTGTAAAAATGACGAGGAACGGTGAAGTGGTAAATGAAGGTGTTTCCACGATGGTGGAAGGTTCGCCGTGGAATTCCTTGTTCTGGCTGGTCAAAGAGCTAGAAAAGAAAAGTGAGACGTTAAAGCCTGATCAGATAATTATGACGGGTGGTATTGCAAAATTCATGGACAGTATTTCCGGTAATTACGAGGCGACCTATACGGGTCTTGGTAAAATCAACTTTAAAGTGGAGTAAAATATGAAAAGTATAATTGCAAACGTAAAAAAGACGGTAGTTCTAAGGCTGGATGCGGGCGATGATCTGTTGCTGTCGATCAAAAAATGTGCGGAAGAACATAACATTAAATGTGGATCGTTCGTGATGATAGGAGGGTTAAAAGAGATCGTCTATGGGCTATACGAAGACCGTAAATATAGGAATATTAAAAAGACGGCCAAGCATTGCTTCGAGCTTTTAACGACCGCTGGAAATATTACGATGAAAGAAGGCGCGGTGCTGATCCATTCGCACATTTCAGCCGCGGATGAAGAAGATGGAACGGCGTTCGGCGGGCATTTAATGGAAGGAACGATCATAGGGCCATTTGCCGAGATAGTTATTCAAGAACTGGAAGCTTCTATAGATAGAAAGTTGGACCCGAACTTAAATCTTTGGCCGATGAAATTTTAGAGGTGATAAAATGACAATTGTCTCAATTTTAACAGGTTTTGCCGCAGGGACGCTTAGCGGATTTTTAGGAATCGGCGGCGGAATATTAAT